>DASQXC010000340.1:0-4946 GCA_035639935.1 Terriglobales bacterium | reverse complement strand
CGCTCTGGGGGTCGGTGGAGCGCTTCTTCGGGGTACTAGTCGAGCACTACGCGGGCGCGTTCCCGCTTTGGCTCTCGCCGGTGCAGGTGGTAGTGGTGCCCATCAGCGAGCGGCATCGCGAATACGCGGAGAGCGTCGGAGTGCGGTTGCGAGAGGCCGGGGTGCGCGTGCATGTGGACAGCCGCAACGAGAAGATGAATGCCAAAATCCGCGAGCACGCATTGCAGAAGGTGCCCTACATGGTGGTGGTGGGCGACAAGGAAGCCCAGGCCGCCGCGGTCAATGTCCGCACGCGCGCGAAGGAAAGGACCGAGGACATGGCCCTCTCCGAGTTCGTGGCCAAAGTCCGCAAGCTTATCGCGGAAAAGGCACCAAACCCTGTAGCCACGGATTTACACGGATAAGCGCCGACTCAATCGCCTCTCTATTGTGATCCGTTCCTATGCGTGTAACACGTGGCGATTTTTCTCACGCTGCTTTCAATCCGAGCTGCTGGGGCATAGAGCGCTGCTCGCTGCTGCGGGTCTCGCTCAGCCGAGCCAGCGCATAGGCGGCTATCGCCATGTTAACATCTCGCACGGCGATGTCGAACCATCTGCCGCTGGAAAACAGGTTGCCTGCAATGGCGAGCAGCCACGCAGAGGCGATGTAACTGCTGGGACGGGTCTTCGGGCTCAGGATGCCCGCCCCCACGATCATTTCGATCACGCCCACCGCGCGCATGAAGTTGCGGTCCTTGACCGGCAGGCGTTCGGATACTTCGTCGCTGAGATACTTGTCCCAGTTGGTAAGACGATTGGTGAACTTGTCCAGTCCAGCCAGGAATGCTGATGCACCGAGCCCGATGCGCAGTCCCCAGTAAGCAGAGCGGAGATTGCCTTCCATGCTGTCCTCCATGCTTTGAGTCGGATGCATCCCTGAACTTCCAGGATGTGAGGCGAATGGCTCATCCGGCGCGCCCCTCAGAGAATCAGTCCGTTAATCGAAGAGTGATTGGCCGCCTTGCACCAAGGTGCCTAGTTTGTAACCATTGCCGGCGGCGGAACCGATTAAAGTTGCAGCATGCGGCTGGTAAGAGTTGCCTGGTTTTTCATCGCTCTTTTTTTCATCACGTGGGGATGGATTTTATGGAAAGCGCCAAAAGGCCAGGCGCAGGACCACTCACAAGCCCCTATCGATCTCGCTGAAGTCGTGAAAAAGCAGTTCGGCCCCTGCTTTGAAGTGGCGACCGAACGCTCCACCGCGACCGCAAACTATCTGCACCCCCAGCCGGGGCCACCCTGGACTTCGTTCCTGGAAGCTGACTTGGACGGCGACGGCGTGCAGGACGCGATAATCGTCGCTCGCTGCAAGACGCCGCTCACCGACGAGGTCACGCATAGCTACAAAGTCGTCGATCCCTATTACACGAATTATGGATACGGCGATCCCAAGATCACCACGCGGTTCAACGCCGCAGACCCCAACCGTCAGCACCTGGTGCTGGTGATCCATGGGGCCGGTACAGAGGCCTGGCGGGCGGCCGCACCCAAAGCCAAGTTCGTGATCATCAATCTGCCTTTCGACAGCCTCTCGCTCACGCAAGTCACCCATCGCAAGCGTCCCCTCCCAGCGCTCAGCCTTCTGGAAGAAGAGCAGCAATTGACCTCTACCGTCTACTGGGACGGGAAGAAATACAAATGGGCGGACACTGGCGGCATGCAGTAACTGGCAATCACCTTGGAATCGAGCATGATTCTGGAGTGCGGAGTGCCCCGCACGGGCGGGGACTCTTCAACGAGCGTTTTGGCCAAGGCCTAGATCTCGCTGATCGGCCGCAGCTCGGGATAGCGCTCGACCAGGACCTGCGGCGCTTTCACCTTGCGTCCGGTGAGCATGTGCTTCAATTGCAGTCCATTCACCGCCGCTTTGCCTTCGAAATGATTGTTAGCGACTACGTAGGTGACCTCCGTCTTGCGGGCGATCTCCTCGATACGCGGCTTCCATTTGGCGAGTTCGCCTTCGCTGTAGAGATAGTTGTAACGATCGTGCGGCTTCTCGTGCTCAAACCATTGATCATAGTTACGGCCGTGCAGACGCACATAGCCGATGGGCGCAGTCGCGTGAGCGGTGGGCTTGATAGCGCGTCCGAGTAAAGGCTGGTCGATATTGCAGAAGCTGACTCCGTTTTCCGTGAACGAGCGTAGGATTTCTTCATTGTTCCAGCTCGCGTGCCGCACCTCGACCACTCGGGGGTACTCTTCAAAGCGTCGCAGCAGCCGGGCCAGATAATCACGATTCTCCGGTGTGTTCTTGAGCGAAATCGGGAACTGCATCAGCAGCGCGCCCAGCCTGCCCGATTCCGCCAGCTGTTCGAGACCTTCTTTGACCTCGCGTTCGTCCTTTTCCGTTGGCGCCAGCGTCGCCGCCGAGGTGGGCTGAATTTCCCCGCCGGGCGCGTGCGTGAACGCCTTGTAAAGCTTGGCCGTGAACTGGAACTCCGGATTGACGGCCGCCACCTTGCGGGACCACATCTTGGCCAAGTCCGGCTTGATGGGTCCATAGAACGAGGTGTTGATCTCGATCACGTCGAAGTATCGCGCCAGGTACTCGGCAGGATGCTGCGTGCGCTTGAGGCCTGGGGGATAGACAATGCCTTCCCAGTCCTTGTATGCCCAGCCGGCGGTGCCGATGCGGACGGCGCCCATCGCTGGGCAGGGTAGCATAGGGCATCGCCGGAATCGCCGTGATCCGTCCATGCGGGCCGGCGATTCCGGCGATTCAGTAAAACGCCACCACGATCCAGTTAGTTCCTTCAGGATAGGTGTTGCTACGAGCGAAGCAGGCGCCAACCGCAAAGGCCTTGGAGACGGCAAGGTTCGCCACGTTGCGAAAATGAGAGGCGAAGTTGGCCGGATCGGCGTCGGTGAACGCCATACTGGCGCTGACGTTGGGCCGGCCCAAAGTCGGTTTCGCGTTTACGCGATTGTTCCTGGCCATCTCGCAGGCATAGTGCCGCAGTTCGGAATCCTGTCTTCGCAGCAAGGGGGGAAGCTTCCGCTGCGCGCGCGCCTGGTTGATGGCGGTTGCAACCGCCGCTTCCACGCCGCCGTCCGAAAACCGGGGAATACTGTGCGCGAAATCAGCGACCACATACAGCTCCTCGCCGCTGCGCACTACTGCCACTCCGATGGCGTTGTACTTGGGATCCAGAATGTTGGCGCGGTGGCCCGGAGAACGCATCCACTCATCATTGATCTGCGCCGCGTCCGGCGCGAAGGCAACGTTTTCTGCCGAGGCGTTAAAGCGCAGTCCGGTGGCCGCAATGCGGTCGCGCATGGCAGGCTCGCCGGGAAACTGGTGCGAGAGCTGGCCACGACGCGCCATCTCCGCTGCGTGCTTGCGCGCTGCCTGTGCCAGCCACTCGTTCCACTGGAGTTCCGGCACGCCAGCCTGAGTGCGGTCGCGGTTGATCATGCGGAACAACTCCTGTTCCGCGGCTGCCGTTTCAGAAGCTGCTTCCTGCGTAAACGCCGTCGTCCCCACCATCAGCATGATGAGGAGCATCCCTACGATTCTCAAAGTGGGCACAAGCTCTTTCGATGCGTTGCCAACATGCTCGGCGACCTTATCAAGCCGTTCCCCGGCGCTGCTTGATCTCAGCCAGCATGCGCTCGATCTCCTGTTCCTTTTCCAGCTTGGCGAAGCGATCGTCGATGTCCTCGCCGGCCAGCGCTGATTTGGCGTGCCCCACGGCCTCGGATCGCTCGACCTTGTATTTCATGCGATCGAAGGTGGCGAGCTTGGTGCGGTCGCCCATGGCCATCTGCGCATCCGCCGCCTTATCGGCCGCGCGGGTGCGCCGGTGCTGCGCCATCAGCAATTCGGCCTTGGCCTGCGCTTCCGCCAACTTTTGTTCCAGTTTGCGGAGTGCGGACTTCAGGCTTTCCACTTGGATCTTCTGGTCCTCAATCTGCTGGGTGAAGCTCTCGGCCATCTGCTGATAACTCTTGTTACGCTCGAGCGCCGCGCGCGCCAAGTCGTCCTGCTTCTTATCCACCGCCAGCTCAGCTTTGCGTATCCACTCCGCCACTTTATCCTCGTTTTCTTTCTTCCGCTTCTCCAGCAGGTGGAGGTCGGCAATGGAGATCGCTACCTGCGTCTTCACCTGCATGAGCTGATTCTCCATGTCGAGGATCACCTGCTTCAGCATCTTCTCCGGGTCCTCGGCCTTGTCGATCAGGTCGTTGAGGTTGGCCCGAACCAGGGTTGAGACTCGCTCCATGAGTGCCATGACGTGACTCCTTTCTCAAAAACAGTACTCAGTACTCGGTACTCAGTACCCGCTACTTTTTGCCAGCACTAGCTGCATCCGCTTTGCTCTCGGGCGGCAACACGTCCGGTTTAGGCGTCTTGTCGCCGATTGAACGGACCTTGGCAAAGAGGTCGGACATCTTCATGCCCGAGAGCGCTTCGAACAGCGCTGGCACTTGCGCCGCCATCTCTGCCATATCGCCGGTAATCTTGTTCATGCCGGCCGCGTGCCCGTTCCCCGTGGAGACTATGGTGATCTTGTCCACGCTGGCCAGCGGCGCCGCCATGGCCTTGACCACCTCCGGTAGACCAGTGATCAACTTGTCGACGACCGCCGCCTGGTTGTATTCCTGATAGGCCTCGGCCTTGACGTTCATCGCCTTGGCTTCCGCTTCGCCTTTCTTGAAGATGATGTCAGCCTCGGCCTCACCTTGCTGGCGGATGGACGATGCGCGGCCCTCAGCTTCGGCTATCAGCCTTTGTTTCTCGGCTTCGGCCAGGGTCTGGATGCGTTGCCGTTCGATTTCCGCCTGCTTGAGCACGGTGGCAATGAGTTCCTTCTCCCGGCGAGCGATTTCGGCTTCCTGTACCTTCACTTGCTGCTCTTTCTCCACCTGCTGTACCTTCACTTGCTCGGCGGTAAGCTGCTGCTG
>DASQXC010000339.1:0-6767 GCA_035639935.1 Terriglobales bacterium | reverse complement strand
CTCACCCTACCGCTTTCAAGATGAAGCTCACGTGTGCCGGGGATGGTCTGAGCCCAACATGACCCCAAGTACCCAATTAGTAGCAAGATTCCGATATCGCGCGCACGACCACTCACAATCTCGCCTCGCGAGGATGCCAGAGCTCGTTTGCATGGGATGCCTCCGACCAATTACGCCGAAGTCCCTGGAGCCTTCCAGCAAGTGTCTTGGAACCCTCTCGGCGGACCGAAAAAGAATTCCCTTCACAGCTTGGCGTGCACGGGAATTTCCAAGGCACGGGCGCCGGGAACAGTTGATCACGCTGTGGTTAATCGCGAGCAGCACACCCCGCCAACGTAGAATGTGCAACCCTTTTCACAGCGGAGAAGAGTTAGGGGGAGCAGACCTTCTTGGATCTTGTTGCCCGAATAGTTCCATCGCAAAGCTGCTGCCGCGATAACGTCGCATGCGGTGCCCTCCACTTCCTGTGGACAAGTTTGATACTTCGGGACGACTTTCATGCAACTGGTCAGCACGCGGAAGCTATCGGCCGATCGAACAGCGCGGCCGATTGATAACGGAGATAAGCGCATTCGGCAACACAGGTAATCCGCAGAAAATGTTACCGAAGTACGGTCGCAGAAGACTTGCGCCCGGAGTAGAAAGATTGCTGAGCCTTATAATCTGATTGCGTGAACCCGGTACTCAATCCCATCGAGGCCCGCGTGCTGGGCTCTCTCATTGAAAAGGAAATTACCACCCCAGACTACTACCCGCTCTCGGTGAACGCGCTGCTAAATGCGTGCAATCAGAAATCGAACCGCGATCCCGTGATGAGCCTGGACGAGAACGCGGTGCGGGACGCCTTGTATAGCCTGAATGGAAAGCGGTTGGCGGGAACTGTCAGCAGCGCGGACAGCCGCGTGCCCAAGTATGAACACAGGGTGCAGGAGACCTTTAATCTCGGCCGCGGCGAAACCGCGATCCTGTGCGTTCTGCTGTTGCGGGGCCCGCAGACTTCGGGAGAATTGCGCGGACACACTGAGCGCATGTTTCGCTTCGACGGCTTGTCCGAGGTCCAGTCCACATTGCAGCGCCTGATCCGGCGCGAGCCCGCACTGGTCAAAATGCTCGCCAGGCAGCCGGGCACCAAGGAGCCCCGCTACGCTCACCTGCTGTGCGGAGACGTGGAGGACCCGCAAACCGCTTCCGAGGAGGTCGTCACCAGCGCCTCGCTGGACGCTTCGCGCATCACGCGCCTGGAGATCGAAGTTGACAAGCTGAAATCCGAGCTTGCTGTCATGAGACAGCAGTTCGCAGATTTTCGCAGCCAGTTCGAATAGGGCGTTTTTGCTCCGCGAGCCCAGCCTAAGCCTCGCGGTAGCGGATCCTCTTCCCTTGCCTCCGCTCAATCGGTTGTGAGTACTTAGTCTGATGGCTAGCTCCAATTGACTAGTAGATTGGGCTAGCTCGATGACTAGCTTCTTTCGGCTAGCGCCTGCGGCTAGCTTAAGTAGCGTAGGCCATCGAGCGTAGGCCATCTCGGTAATTGTGCTCACCCTCGCGACCGTGTTGAAGTACGCGCTGCCTGGTCTGATTCGCCAGAGTGGATTGGGGTGCAGCCAGCCCTCGTCGTCTGATTTCTCCCTCCCCAGGGGAAACGCCTTCATCCACTCCCAAGTGATTTCATGCCGACTAGGGAGCAGGGGGAAAGAGCCCCGCAGACTAGTCATGGCGGTGGAATGGCCGGGCAAGGTTGGAGCCCGGCCACCAGGTCTGGTCATGCGGCACCTCTATTACGGCCGAACGCATTACGGCCGAACGAGGTCAGAGCTGTGGGTTGGGGCCAGGACATTTCAAACAGGTCAACAGGAGCACGCGTGTCAGAACGGCCGGCTGTGCGGGGGAAATTCCTTCGGGTTGGGGAGCAGAAGTTATACATCCGTGGCGTAACCTATGGAACCTTCCGTCCTGACGCTAGCGGAAACCAATACCACAATGAAGAGAGAATCCAGCGTGATTTCGCGCTGATGGCGGCGAATGGCATCAACGCCGTTCGCGTCTATAACACGCCTCCCCGTTCGCTGCTCGATACCGCCCAACAGCACGGCCTGCGGGTCATGATCGACCTTGCTGCCGATCAATATGTCGGATTTCTCACCGACAGAAGGGGCGCACCGGATGTCGCAGAGATGCTCGGCGCCCAGGTGCGTACCTGCTCGGGGCATCCCGCCGTTCTGGCCTATTCCCTCGGGAACGAGATTCCGGCCTCGATGGTTCGCTGGCACGGGCGACGCAAAATCGAGAGGTACCTGTCGAGTCTTTACGACGTCGTGAAAGCCGAGGATCCCGGCTGCCTGGTTACCTACGCCAACTATCCCTCGACGGAATATCTGCAGCTGCCGTTCCTGGATTTTTTTTGCTTCAACGTTTTCCTCGAGTCGCGGGAGCAATTCGCGCCGTATCTGGCGCGGCTGCAGAACATCGCGGGCGATGCCCCACTGGTCATGGGGGAGATCGGCCTCGACAGTGCTCGAAATGGCAGAGAAGCACAGGCGCGCGCACTCGATTGGCAAATCCGCACCAGCTTCGAAGCCGGCTGTGCTGGCGTCTTCGTCTATTCCTGGACGGATGAATGGTACCGCGGGGGCGCCGAGGCTGAGGATTGGGCCTTCGGTCTCACCGAGCGGGACAGGTCACCAAAACCGGCTTTGGCAGCCGTTCGTAAGGCCTTCGCTGAGACTCCGTTTTCGCAACAGGTAGGCTGGCCTTCCGTGTCGGTGGTGGTCTGCACATACAATGGCTCCCGCACGCTTCGTGAATGCTGTGAAGGCCTCCAAAAACTTGAGTACCCGAATTTCGAGGTGATCGTCGTTGACGACGGCTCCAGGGATGATTCGGCCGGCATCGCGCGAGAGTTCGGATTTCGGGTGATCAGCACGCCCAACCGCGGGCTGAGCAATGCGCGAAACACCGGTCTGGAAGCGGCGGCAGGAGAAATTGTCGCCTATTTAGACGATGATGCTTATCCCGACCCGCAGTGGCTGTCCTACCTCGCTTACACCTTCATGAACACCGATTACGCCGCTGTAGGCGGCCCGAATATTGCGCCGCCCCAGGATGGGCCGCGAGCGGAGTGCATCGCCAAGGCACCCGGAGGTCCCGTACATGTGCTGATTTCCGACCACGAGGCGGAGCACATACCCGGATGCAATATGGCGTTCCGCAAGGCCGACCTGGCTGCCATTGGCGGCTTCGACCCGCAGTTCCGCGTCGCTGGTGATGACGTGGATGTCTGCTGGCGGTTGCAGCAAAGCGGACGAAAACTGGGATTTTGCCCCGCAGCCATGGTCTGGCATCACCGGCGGGGCTCGGTGCGGACATTTTGGAAACAGCAGCGAGGCTACGGCTACGCCGAAGGACTGTTGGAAACGAAGTGGCCCGAGAAGTACAACGGAGCCGGACACGTGAGTTGGGCGGGGCGAGTCTATGGCAATGGCCATGGGCTCTTGTGGCGCCGCGAGCGGATCTACCAAGGCGTGTGGGGCAGTGCGCCGTTTCAATCCATTTACCAGCCCGCGCACGGCACGTTTTCAGCCCTGCTGCTGATGCCGGAGTGGTACTTGCTGATTCCGGTCTTCGCGGCATTATCTGCCATCGGCAGCCTCTGGAAACCTCTGCTCTTCGCACTCCCATTTCTGGGGGCGGCAGTGGCTGCACCGATACTCCAAGCCTGTTATAGCGCCACACAAACCAGAATCGCGGCTCCGGCTCCTGTGGATCGGATGAGCATGCGCTGCTTGATTGCGCTGCTCTACCTGCTTCAGCCGGCGGCTCGCCTCTATGGCCGGCTTTGTTGCGGACTCACTTTGTGGAGGAGGCGCGGACCAAGTGCCCTGGCCTTCCCTCGGCCGCGCACCTTCCGAGTCTGGACGGAGCACTGGCGGGCCTCCAGCGAGAGACTGCAACAGATTGAATCCGATCTACGGGCGCAGGGAGCCTGCGTCGCCCGAGGAGGCGACTTCGACCGCTGGGACCTCGAAGTGCGTCCCAACCTGCTCGGAGCAGCCCGCTTACGCATGGCTGTGGAAGAGCACGGATTGGGCCGGCAGTTAGTCAGATTTCGTGTGTGGCCCAAGCCCTCGGCTCTAGTCCTTCTGCTGGTAGCTCTATTTTGCGGTCTGGCTGCGGGGGCAGCACTGGATGGAGCGTGGGCGGGCGCTGTCGTCCTCGCGGCTACAGCAGTGATTCTCGCCGCACGCACGCTTCAGGACCTTGCGGCTTCCACCGGCACCCTCCTGGCTCCCGTTCTTGCTGAAGGACGAGCCGCCGGGCCTGCGGCAACCAGCGCGCGGGATGCTGCAGAGTTGGCGGCGGCAAGCGGCAGCAAGTTCCCAGCGCGGAGCGCAGTTCTCGGGCTGGAACCAGCGGTGACGCGACAAGCAGTTTCCAGAAAGGCATGGTGACACGATGTCCCGTTTGCATTTAGCGATGAACATACTGCTCGCGAGTCTCATCTTGCCGTCGGTGCTTCTCGGCCAAACCACCACCACATTTAGCGGCCGCGTCGAGGCCAGCAGTGGGGCAGTGATCTCGGGCGCGAGGGTCACGCTAGTCCGGCAGGGCACGGACGAAATGCACGAGACTGCTTCGCATGGTGACGGAAGCTTCAGTTTCGAAGGTGTGTCTTTTGGCAGCTACATTCTTAGGATCGAGATGAGCGGCTTCGAGCCGTATCAAAGAACGCTTGCCGTCGGCCCGCAAGAGGCGAAGCCATTAACAGTAAGACTGAAGCTCGCAGCCGTGGAGCAACAAATGACGGTCGAGGCAGATCTAGCCGATGAGCTTTCGACCTCTCAAAACGACGCTGCGACAACGAGAATAGACGACAGCCTGCTGCGCCAGCTTCCAACATTCTCGGAAGACCTGACGCCACTCCTTGAAAAATTCACCTCTCCGGCCGCGCAAGGCGCAGAGGGCCTCTCGATAATCATTGATGGGGTGGAAAATTCAGGGATCGATCTGCCTGTATCAGCTAATCGAAAAATGAGGATCGACCGGAACCCATATTCCGCCCTGTTCCAACACCCAGGGAAGGCGAAGGTTGAGATCACCACCGAACGCGGAAACAGGAAGCGTTACGATGGCGGCTTCACCATGTACGCCAGGAACTCTGTTCTCGACGCGCGCAATGCCTTTGCGGAATCGAAACCGGACCTGGATCGAAAATTTCTACTGGCCAGTTTGGGCGGGCCGTTCTGGGGTGAATCTTCTTCCTTCTATATCTCCGCCCAGCGCTCAATGCGTTCTGAAAGCGCGGTCATCAATGCCGCAACCCTTACCGGTCCGCTCGTCGCTAATGCACCCACCGAACTTCGCAACGATAATGTTTTTGGCCGCCTGCAATGGTGGATCAACCCGCTTCACACGCTGTATGCGACGTTCTTGTTTCACGATCGTACCTTTAACAACAAGGGTGTTGGAGGTTTCAATCTACTCGAACAAGGTGTGAATGGCGGTCGTCACCGACACGCGGCGGTACTGGGTTACAGTGCGATAATGCCGGTCAACTGGCGCAACGATCTGCGGTTCAGTTTCTCAAACGACAACGATGGCGACGGGAGTCTAGCTGCGGCGCCAGCTATCGTGGTCGATGGCGCGTTTAACGGAGGACCATCTCAAGTGTTTACCCGCGAGGGTAAGCGCAGCTTCGAGCTTCAGGATACCGTCTTTTATGGCCACTCCAAGCACTCGGTCACGTTTGGCGGCAGAGTTCGGACACAGCAGATTGACGCGTTCGATGCGTCGAACTTTGGCGGAACATTCGAGTTCGGCAGCCTGGGGGAATATGCGGCCGGCAATCCATTTGTGTTCAGGGTTGTTCGCGGCGATCCGAACGTCGCCTTCACCGCGCACGTGGCCAATGGATTTGTGCAGGATGAAGTCCAATTAACGCAAAAACTGACGCTAACCTTCGGTCTGCGATACGACTGGCAATCCACAATCGACCAGCGCAGCAACTTCGCTCCCAGATTTGCGTTTGCATTCGCTCCGGGAAAAAGTAGAAAGACCGTTGTCCGCGGCGGAACAGGGATGTTCTATGACAACCTGCCTACGCTGGCCACGGAGCGATCATTACTCTACAACGGTCGACTGCGTGAACTGGTGATCTCTGGTCCCTCGTTTCCGAACCCATTCTTGGCTGGCCAGGATATTTCGCCTCCGCCCAGCATCATTCGAGTGGCCCCGAACATACGGGCCCCCTATTTCTCGCAGGCAAGCATTGGCGTTGAGCACGAACTTTGGAACAAGAACTGGCTCACGGTGGAGTACTCGTTTCTGCACGGCGTGCATCTCTTCCGCTCGCGCAATGTCAACGCGCCGCTGCCGGAGACCGGCAAGCCGCCAGATCTGACCTTCCTGAACATCAACCAGGTGGAATCAACGGCTTTTGCGCGCAGCCAGGCTCTAACCGTTACCTTCAATGGGCGGTTGGGAAAGCTCTTTCGGCCTTACGCGCAGTACGTTTTCTCCAAAACTATAAATGACACCGCCGGGACCTTTTCTCTTCCAGCCGACAACTACAATCTGCGGCCGGAAATAGGACCCGCGGATCTTGATTACCGGCACCGATTCAACCTTATGGGTGTTTTGGCACTACCACGGGCTTTCCGGTTGGGATTAGTGCTGTCGGCGGTTAGCGGCCCCCCCGTTGATATCACTACCGGATTTGATGATAACGGCGATACGGTGGCTAACGACCGCCCGCCTGGCGTGACCCGCAACAC
>DASQXC010000338.1:0-6384 GCA_035639935.1 Terriglobales bacterium | reverse complement strand
GGTCGGCGCGCAGTGTGCCGTTGGTGCCGCGGCTCACGTCGGTGAAACTCCCGATCACCCGTGGCGTGAACGGCAGGCCGGAGGCGATGGTCCAATCGCCACTCCATTGCCAATCGCCGAACAGGTCGCGCCATACGCTCTTGTTGAAGAGCCAGCGCTTGTCGTGGCCAAAGGGGAGTTCCACCAGGTAATCGCTAACAAAACGGTGCCGCTGGTCAAAGCTGGAGAGGCCGCGTTCGGCGGCTAGATTGAACGCATCCTGCGCGACAACGGCCCCGCCTCCGCCGATGGTCGAAGCGTTGTCGATGGACTTCGAGAAGGTGTAGCTGCCGCCGACGGAAACCCCATGGCGCAGCCGCTTGCGCAAGCGCACGGTTCCCGCATGAGCGATCGACTCACCCTGCGAAGTTTCCCATAGAAAGGGCTGCACGCCAGGAATGCGCAGCCCAGTGGCGGTGCGGTTGGGAGCTTCCACGATTTCCAGACGAGTGCCTTTCGTGCCGGTGTAGTCAACATTCAGAACGACATCGGGAGTGATTTCCCGCTGGATACTGAGGTTCCAAATCTGCACGTAGCCAAGGCGATAGTTGCGATCTACAGCATAACTATTAGTGACCGCGGCCGCTGGCGTGGCGTGAAAACCATTGGCCAGCGTCAGCGTGCCGAGAGTCTGCGGCGACGATACCGACTCCGTGTTCGTTTGGGTGAACGAAAATGGCGGCTGAAAAGCGAGTTGCTGCACGATGTTCGAATACGCCGCGGTGTTGTAATTGATGCCGTAGCCGGCCCGCACCACAGTTTTCGCCAGAGGTTTCCAGGCGATGCCCAGGCGCGGCGCGAAGTTGTTGCGGTCCGGATTCACCAGCGTCGCGGGAAACAGGCCGGTGTAAGCGCCGGTCTGCGCGCAGCCAGCAGCCGCTGCCTGCGGCGACGGTGGACAGACCGGCACGACCGCTGTTAATCCAGGCGCCACGTCCAGGTTTGCGATCAGGTTGTTGATCTCGGTAAATGGCGACACGTATTCGTACCGCAACCCGAGATTCAGGGTCAGGTTGCCGCGCATGCGCCATTCATCTTGAAGGAAGAGGTCCCACGAATTGCCGCGGAAATGATAGTTGTCGGCGCCGAACTGCACCGAGGTCAATTGCGGCAGGCCGAGCAGGAAGTCGGCGAAATCGAAGCCTGTCCCCGGCACTGCGGCGCCATTGACAATCTGCGCGGTATTCACACCGGTGAAGGTGAAGCTGCCGCGCGCGTTGCTGTCGGTCTCGGTATTAAGTTGGATGCGGCGGAAATCCCCTCCCCAGCGCCAGGTGTGCTTGCCGTGGCTCCAGATCATCGAGTCGGAAAGAGTGAAGGTCTGGTCGCGGCGCAGCAAAGGATTAATGTCGGTAAGGCTGGAAAAATCGGCGAATGAAAGGTTGGGAATGCCCCAGTCGAAGGCATTCTGGGAGACGCCATGGATGTTAGCAACATCGCGAGCAACGTTGGTAACGAAGGCGTAAAGGTTTTTAGTGAAGATGCGGTTGCGATTGAAGTCGAAGCGCAGGATGTTGGTCAGCTTGCCAAAGGAGCGCACATATCCTACGGCAATATCGAAGCTGCGCACCGAGGTACTGCCGCCTACCGCCGGGAAAGGATTTGTGAGATTGCTTTCCGTCGAATGATAGTGGAACCCGACGTTCAGGTTGTTGCGCCCTCCGCCGCCCCGTCGCGGTCCCCCCAACGTGGACTTGCCAAAGGCGCGGATGATCCGCAGGTTCAGGTCGTGGGAATTGTTGGTGGCAGACGTCACAAAATGAAAATTCTTGACCGTACCTGGGAGATTGGGTTCGGGGATGTACTGCAACAACGACCATGCCTGCGGGCTGATACCCACAGGAACGGTGGCACCGGCCACGGGACAGACATCAGGATTGGCAATGCTCGCAATTTTGTTCTGTGGGAACTGCTGGTGCGTGGAGGGATCATAGATGAGAGACGATAACTGGGAAAAATCGCCATTGCGCTCTGCGCAAGTGGGCACTGTGGAGAAAGCATCGAATGGGTTCTGGGCGCGTGAGCCGTTGTAGTGGACGAAGAAGAACGTCTTGTCGCCGCCGTTGTAAATTTTGGGAATGATCAGAGGACCGCCGAGCGCGCCGCCGAAGCGGTTCTGTTGGTATGAGGGCTTGGGCTGGGGAGTTCCAGTGAGCGAGTAGGGTGCCGCGTCCAGCGCCGAATCACCGCCCATGTAGTAAATCGTGCCGTGCGGACGATTGACGTTGAAACGACCGCGCCCGCCGCCCACGATCATGAAGGGTCCACCGCCGCCGAAGCCGCCCGGGCCGTGCCCGCCGCCAGGACCTCCCGGGCCGCCGAAACCGCCAGGACCGCCCATGTCGAATCCGCCCCCCTGGCTCTCACGCATCTCCCGTACGCGCTGGCGCAGGTCCTCACTGCTCAGGCCCGTCCACCCGGAATTGGCGGTGCCACCGGAGATTGAGACCGATTCTGTGGCTGATTCGGTTGACATGCCCGGAACCTGCAATCCGGCCGGCACGCCCTGTTCAGAGCCGCCCATCCCCCTGCTTTCGGAATCGCCGCCGAAGCCAGACTGCATGACCGATAAGCTTTGGAACCCGCGGTTGTGGCCGGGGCCGACCTGGCGTTGCTGTTGTGCCGCGGTTTGCTGCTGTTGCTGCTGGGCTCGGGAGAGCAGCACGAGTTCCAAGTCCACACGTGCGTTGCGATTCTGAGGGTCGATCACCACTTCCTCGGTGGCGGCAGCGAAGGCGGCCATCTCGGCGCGCACAATGTAGCGGCCGTTTGCAGCGAGGTGCAGAGTGTAGCTGCCGTCCTCGGCCGTCGAGGTGACTACGTTCTGGCCGGTGAGAGGATGGGCCGCCGAGACCGTGACCCCAGGCAGGGGCATGCCTCCGGACTTGATCGTGCCGCTGATTTCACCCCCAGCCGATGCGGTCTGCGCCGCCGCACCTCCGCGCAAGGTCACCAACGCCAGCAGACACAATACGGCTGCCGTGGATACAATTCGACTCCCAGTCGGGCGGGGCCGCGCCAGCCAAGATTGGTTTCGCCGGAGGCCCTCCCGGCCAGTTTGAGAGAGGCTCATATCCATCAGACGAACGGCATGCCCAGAGGTTTACCTCAGTGCCGATTACACGACTCCCGGGTGAGGTGGCCTCATCTGCCGAAAATCTTCCGCATTCAGCACCGGAACTCGGAGCAGTACGCGTCTATTTAAACATCAGCGCAACCTTGGCCAGGAAAAGACTTCGTCAAGAAATGTCAATCATTTGTAAACTGCCGAGTCTTAGCCAAAAACCTGAGCGGCAGCCGAAATCGGAATCCAGATTCGCAACGACAACCTCCCTACATTTTAAAAAGGCGCCGGTTGCAGGACCGGCGCCGGAGTTCTTGCTCCAATCGATTGCGCTATGGGAAGTAATAGCGTAACGAAGTCATGAAAATGTTGTTGATGCCTATGGGAGCGAGAGTGCCGGCAGCAAGCCGTCCCGCCCAAGCCCTGCGATGGGCATAGCCCCAGGAGGTACCATACTGGATCGTACCTTCTCTGCCTTTCCAGACACGGTACCAGAAACCAGGCGTTACCTGCCAGACATCGCGGTTTTGGGCTTGGCAAGTTGCGCCTGCCGTTTCGACTGAGCATCCCGTCAGGTTGTTGAGGAGAGAGCCATAACCGACTCCGACTGCCATTGCTCCGCTGGTAGTAGTGTATGCCGAGCGGCCAAAGTATTCGTTCCCGCCGTACACATAGAGGTCCCATTTGGAAGTTGGGTGTAACTCGAGACCAGCCAGGGTCTGAAAGGACAAAATCGGCACGATGCTCCCATCCGGACGCAGTGTCACATCCGCACCATTAGCAGTCCCGTAACGACCGATTCCCCTGCCACCCAGTCCCTCAATAAAGAAATCAGCCTTGTTGGCGACCACCGGCAGCAGGATGCCTAATCCAATCCCGCCACCTTGGGTTCTATTGTTGGTTCCGACACCGGCGATCAATGTGCGGTCACGAAAGAACCGGCCGACCGCCTTCACCTCGTAATGCCCCCAACCGGGTTCAAAGGCGAGCTTAGCCACCAGATCAGGACTGAGATCAGTCGAGATGCCGGTTGCCCCCGGAGTATTACTGAGGGTAAAACCATTGTTTGGCGACTGGGCGTTGGGACTGTTGCTGAATCCGAACACCGCGACGCTCGCGGGAAGCCCTTGTTGACTGAGCACGGTTTCGGCGTTTTCCACGCCGAATGCCAACCAGGCCTTATCTTGAAAATTCTTGGTCACGCGGAATGTGGTTTGACGAGCGTAGGTCATGCCTGCGTTGTAAGACGCGGAGATGGTCAGCGGTATCAGCTCACTCCGGGGAGCCAATCCCTTCCGGTGCATGGTCATCAGACTCCATGCCTGTCCGCCCAGAAAGGAAACACCGTTTTGAAAATCCAGGTTGGCCCACAACTGGCGGATGCGAGGCTGATAGCTGTTGGTCTGAACTTCGTTCGCGGTTGGCGCGCCCCCTTCGAAGTCCATTTCGTAATAACCAGTGCTCTTCCAGTCGTGAATCCTGCCCTCGAAGAGCAAGCTCAAGCGGCTGTGACGAGCGGTGAAACGGAACTCGCTTAGGTGCGAGTTGGTGGTGCCGGTGAATGGGACATTGCCGTACGTGTCGAGCACATCAGCGTTCTCATTGCGGGCGCGCACGACTGTGTTGGCTGCCAGGAACCCTCCGGGAGTGATCGTTACCCCACGGAAGCGAATCTGAGTCGGACGTTCGAGCTCGGCAATGCGCTTGTCGGCTTTCTG
The DNA here is from genome assembly GCA_035639935.1 of Terriglobales bacterium. Lineage (GTDB taxonomy): Bacteria > Acidobacteriota > Terriglobia > Terriglobales > Acidobacteriaceae > JAHFUA01. Next base: position 1,563 of record DASQXC010000338.1, on the reverse strand, counting down.
GAATTCCGCCGGAACCTTGTCGCCGCTGGCCTTGAGATTGTTCACGCTGGTCTGCACCTGGGTGAGCGCCGCGCTGTTCTGCTCGCTCGTGTTGGCAGCGTTCTGGGCTGCGGTCTGCGCCTGCTGTGTGGCCGTCTGCAGGGCGTTTATCTGCTGCTGCAACTGCTGCACCGCTGAATCGCGCTGCCGAAGATCGTCGCGAAGCTGTTGGATGTCCTTCTGCTGTATCTCGAGGGCGTTGCGCAAGAGTTGCACCTCGCTGGGCGCGGCTTTCTTCTTGGCACGAGCGGCAGGCGTTGCTTTTGTTGTGCTGCGGGGTGTTTGACTGGTTGGTGGTGGTGCTGTCTGCGCGTAGAGCGAGGCAGCAACTAGAATCGGTAGCAGGAAGCTGAAATACCTCCTCATCCCGTCCTCCTGTAAGGCACTGCATCGGACTGCATGCCTGTACTGGACCGTGCACGGGTCCGTATGGGGAGGGAGTTTTCCCACTAAATTGATATAGAAGCAAGCGTTTTATGGCGATTGGCTAATTGTGCCCCGTTTTCAGCCCGCCAGGGGACCAGGCATCCACAATGGCCTTTGCCATCCGGGCAATCAGGAGGTACGCCTCGTTGTCCGGGTTCCAGCGTTGGTCCTGGTTTTCGTACGTGAACGCGGAGATGACGATTGGTCCCGCTTGGCTCTCGATCAGGGCCACGTCGTTGCGGGAATCATCCAGTTCGCCGATCTTGTCGGCGATGGCCGACTCGGTTTCAGAGGTATCGGCCGCCTCGATCAGCCGCGGGATCATCTGCCGGTCCTGCTGGTTCTTCATGATCTCGATCATCCGCCGGCACAGTTGCGGGGCGCCCAGATCGCAGCGCGCTATGCTTTCCATCACGGCGGCCATCTCCCGCCCGGTCGTCTTGCCCAAGCCAAACTTCTTTTGGTCCGGCGGCATGGGCCCTTCGGGTGGTTTGTAAACTTTTTTGTAGAGGTACGTACTCTTCAAGCCCATGCTGGCCAGCCGCGCGTTCACCGCCGGGATGCCAATCTGGTCCAGCACGAGATTAGTAGCGGTGTTGTCGCTGACGATCATCATCAGCGTGACGGCGTCATCCAGCGTTAGTTCCAACCCGGAGTGCAGGAACGGCAGAACACCGGACCCGGCCACTTTGTCCTCCTGCCGCAGGACAACTTTGTCATTCAACGACCGCTTGCCCGCCTTCACCTGCTCGAAGACTTCCAGCATGATGGGCAACTTGATCACCGAAGCAGTCTTTACCGGGCGGTCCGCATCAACAGCCACGCTGACGCCGGTCTTCAGGTTGTGCGCGTAAAGCGCCACTTTGCCGCGATGCATTGCCGCCATGGTTTCGAGTTGATGCTGCAGGTCTGAAGCCCATACCGACGATGACAACAGAACGATTATCAAAAGTTTCTTCATGGCTGTGCCCAGGCCTTGTGAAAGGCCACGACTTCAGCGGGGGTCCCCAGCAAACCGTATTTGGTTTGCTGGGGTCGGGAGTCGTGCCGCTAACGAAACAAAGAATCGTCATCCTGAGCCGCGCGAGCCAAGACCGC
>DASQXC010000337.1:0-4790 GCA_035639935.1 Terriglobales bacterium | reverse complement strand
GAACGGCCTGCCTGACGGCGCTCCGATGTCACCACAGACGATTCAGCGGCATCTGGAAGCCAAGGATGTGAAAGTGGTCACGAAGGAGGACCTCGCCCTGCTCGGCAAGGTCGAGGAGCGCGAAGCCGAGAAAAGAGGCGTGGCGTACTACAAGTTCTCCGACGACGAGAGCATGCTGGAGGCCATCGAAAAGGAAAAATCGAACGCGTGCGTGCCGGCGGATTGAGCCGGGGAGCGACTTTTGGGATATCTAAGGGCTAGGCCCACAAATTGCGAGAGTTAATTGAATACAGGCCTAAAAGCCTGCTCCACCCAAGAAGATAATCCAGGCTACCAAACATACGGCGACCTAACGGCGGAAGTCATTGCTGGCACAGTAGTTAAAAAACAAACCCACCTTGATCGACCGCGCATCTACTCTGTACGGCAGTTCTCAGACTTGTTTTCCTTGGCGGATACGCCTTGGGTATCCGATTTCTCCCTCGTCGGAATTCCGGGGCGTGGTTCGCCCCGGCAACCCGGGTCTTCTCTCGGAAACGGCTGTCTGCGCTCGTTACCGGACCCGGCTCAACCAGTTAGGAGGACGGCGCCATAATCGCAAAGACAAAACCGAGTGAATGGCGCTGGCAAAACAATGTTAGAGGCCTTAATCATTATCGTGTCGCTCGGCGGGCTGGAAATTGTGCTCTGGCATCTCGATCACAAGGAACAAAGAAAAGCGGTGGAGCTGCTGGAATCCATCTGGGCGGAGTTGGCAATCCGCAATGCGGCGGAGGACGAATCGCGAAGTGTGGTGCATCAATAGGTCCCAACGGCAAGGGATTGAGTCATTGGGCATTGAATTCTATTTTCAATGGCTCAATGACACAATGGCCTGATGACTCAATCCGGGCGTCTGCGAGAAATAACTGGTTCGGCCAGCGAAGTGGGGCCTGCGCTTTCGAGCAGCAGAACCACACGCACGGGCGGGTGGGCTTGTCGCAGCTTGTGACAGAATCCCACGAGCTCCGGGCTTGCCGGATTCTCGGTGGCCAATACCACCAGGTCATACAGGTGCGCCGGCCAGCGCGGCGGGGCATCCGCAAGGTTGCTGATGCGATGCACCTTGTACCCTTTTGCGATCAGAAGTCGGGTGCGCACTTCCCACGCCTGCTGATCGGGGTCCACCACCAACACCCGCTTCGCGAAGCCCGTGGTTGCAAGCGAGGACATTGCGTCGGATTTTAAGCTGGTACTCACAACGTCAGTGACTTGGGTCATGCGCGCCATCATGGCACAAGCACAATTTTTCCATACGCGCCGGGAGCCAGCACCGTCTGGTGGGCGCGCGGCGCCTCGGCCAGGGGCATTTCCTGCCCGACCACCGGCCGCAGGCTCCCATTCTCCATGCCGGCTGCCAGCGCCGCGTGAATTCCGGCGAGTTCCTGCTCGGTTGCGGCGAACAACATGAGCCCCTTTACTGTGGCTTCCCGCATCATGGCGTCGCGTGGATTCACCTCCACGGTGCCGCGACTGCCCACGATGATGACGGTTCCGCCTGGCGCAACCAACTGAAGGTCCATCCCCAGGTTCTTGTTGGCGAGCATCTCGATGATGACATCGGCGCCACGCCCCCCGGTCAGCGACATCAATTGCTCGGCAAAATCCGGCGCGTTGTGGTCGAGCACGTGGTGCGCTCCCTCGGCGCGTACCAACTCCTTGCCCTTTTCGCTGCCTGCTGTGCCGATCACCGTCATTCCAGCAGCGCGTGCCAATTGCACAGCCGCGGTGCCGACCCCGCCGCTGGCCCCATGCACCAGTACCACATCCGGCGGCTTGGCGTCGGCAAGCTGAAAAAGTGCGCGGTAGGCCGTGGCATACGGGACCCAGACTCCCGCGCCTTGAGAGTATGAGACCCTCTCCGATAGCAGATGTACCTGCGATTCTTCGCACAATGCCTTCTCCGCGTAGGCTCCGCTGATGCTTCCCGCCAGATACACACGGTCATTGGGCTTCACGCGTTTTACCCCCTCGCCCACCGCTTCCACCACTCCCGCACCGTCCGAACCAGGGGTGTAGGGCAGCGAAGGCTTGCGGGCGTAAGCGCCGGCGCGGATGTAAGTGTCCACCGGGTTCACCCCTGCCGCCTGCACTCGCACCACCACCTGGCCCGCGTGCGGCTTCGGGTCAGGAATCTCCTCCAGCTTCATCACCTCCGGACCGCCGAACTGGTGTACCCGAATCGCTTTCATCTTTCTTCCTCTCTTCGACACGGCGTTCACATCGCATATGCTGGCGCGTGCGCCGAACAGTGTAATCCTGGGGCCGGACTTTTGGGATTTGGATGAAACCAATGCGGCGAGCTGGCGTTCCGCGTGCTGCACGCGGAGTCCCCCCAGCAAACCCGATTTTGGTTTGCTGGGGTGATAGCGCTGGTTAGGTGTTTATCGGTTTGTCGCGATGCCTGCGAAGGTACCAGCAAGGATCATGCCCAAAATGGGGGAATAGGGAGTGCACGCAGACTTGGCTCTCGGGTTTCAGGAACATGAACTCGGTTTAGGGAAGCTCCCAAGGCAAGAGCGGATTCCTTGTGGCCTCAAGGCCGCTCGGAATGACACAAACTAATAACGATGGGAAGGCGGTAGCTCCATAGCCAAGAGCCGCTGTTTTGTGTTACACACGCAGCATGCGGAAATGGATGAACGAGCGTCTGCGTCGCCGCAAACGCAAGCCTGCCGCCGCTGCAGAATCGGAATCGACCGGCAAAGTAGGACAGAAGCGCCCTACCGGGGCGGAGCACCCCGAGCCGTTGCAACCACACTTTCAAGCTTTTGAGGCCCAGAAAGCCCCGGCGCGGGAGAAACCGGCGCCTCCCCCTTCGCCCAATATTGAAATGGAAATGCAACCGGAGTCACCGGCCGCGCCGCCTGCACCGCCGTCGGAAGCCATCGGTCAGGCGCCGCCGCGAAAGCCGAAGGGCGTGGTGGTGCTGGCCATTGGTCTGCCCGGATCGGGGAAGACCACCTGGTTCCGGCGACGCGGCGTCACCCCGCTATCCAGCGATCTGCTGCGCAGCGTGCTGTTCGACGATGTAGAAGACCAGCGTTACCAGGGACTGGTGTTCTCCACTCTGCGTTCTTTACTGCGCGCTCGCCTGGTAGCCCGCATGCCGTGGAATTATGTGGATGCCACCAACCTTTCCCCGCGCGAGCGCCGCCAATGGATCCACATGGCCCGCTCCCTTGGCTACGAAGTGCACGCCGTCTTTTTTGATGTTCCGCTCGCGGTCTGCCTGGAGCGCAACCGGCGCCGTGACCGCGTGGTCCCGGAAGACGTCATGCGACGCATGGCTGCCAAGCTCCGCCCGCCCAAGTTCGAAGAAGGATTCGCCAAGATCGTGGTGGTGCGGGTGAAGAAAAAAGAGGCCGACGGCGCTGAGAATTTCTGACTTGCGATTTGTGATTTCTGTTCGTTATTTGCGACTTCCGGATTTGTGACCTGCCGCAGGGTCCTGCAAGTCACACATCAGAAATCGCAATTCCATTTCACTTCAAGTACTGCAGCATCTCCTTGAATGCGGCCCCGCTGGCCGTGTGCAGCAGCTCATAAATGATCATCTCCGTAGAGGAGATGACGGCGCCGGCCTGGCGCATGCGCTCGAGGCCGATCTTCCAGTTCCACTCGCTGCGTGAGCTGACAGCGTCCGAGGCCACGTGAGCGATATAGCCGCTGTTCAGCGCCCCGAGCACGGTTTGCGTGACGCAGATGTGCGATTCCATGCCGCACACCAGCAGAGTGTTGCGGTTGCCGGGCAGCGACTTGATGCAGGTGCTGTAGGCCTCGTTGTTGAAGCAACCGAACTCGCTCTTGTCGAACGTCGTGACCTGGGGCAGCAGGGAGGCGATCTCGGGCACAGTCGGGCCCAGTCCCTTGGAATATTGTGTGGAGAGTAGTACCGGGATGTCGAGGATCACGGCTAGCCGGATCAGCAACTGCGAATTGCGCACCATCCGTTCCTTTTCGAAGATCGGCGGCAGCAGCTTCTCCTGAATGTCTACAACCGAAAGGGCACAGTGCCGCGCCGCGAGCGGGCTGCGGGCAATCTCGGCGAGGTCCGCCTGGAGACTAGGGGTTGCTATAGAAACCATAACGCCTCCTCGCGCAATGACGCGCTCTATTGTACGCCCCGCAGGCGCGGCACATGCGGGATGGCTCAGTCACCGATTCCGGTTCCATTGCGCAGATTGATTGCGCAGATTGACCGCCTCAATAACAGACAATAAAATCAGACATGGTGTCTCGCGTCGGCGCGGAAGCCTTGCCCCGCTGCCCCCTCGTTCAATGGTAGGACAGCTGACTCTGGATCAGCATATCGGGGTTCGAATCCCTGGGGGGCAGCCAATAAATATGCGGGGTTTCGCACCGCTCCCTTGTAAACTAATCTTCTGTGTCCGTACGGTGTCCGTTTTCGGCGGGCGCTCCCGCACTTGTCTCCCCGCAGTTTGCAACGCCGCCGCCGGGCTAAGTGCGACCCGCAACTTGTTCGGAGACATTCGGAGACAAATGTGCGGCAAGAGCCATCGACCCTATGCGACCGCGATAGCCTCTTACCACGGGCAGCATTATTGCGGCGCAGCCTGCTCTCCGCAGCCATCCCGCGCACGAACGCGGGGGGATTAAAACCGGAAATCGTTGCCCGGGTCTCGGCGACCCGTCCCGGTTGCTACTGCGCCATGGTTGTCAAAGACCGTCTAGCGCCGACCTGAGCCGGACGGTAAGAAAGCTAAGGCAACTAATGCTTCACCTCACGT
>DASQXC010000336.1:0-3428 GCA_035639935.1 Terriglobales bacterium | reverse complement strand
GCGGCGGAAGCCGCTTGCACCTAAAAAGCAATAGGGAGACCTGTTTGGGGAGGTAACCAGCAGAATAGGGGCAGTCTTTAGCGAGTGTCTATGGCACAAAGGTGCTGGAAGGTCTCACCAATGCCGCCGAGGAGCGCACCGATTCCATCGTTTTTTCGGACTACCCGCCTCTAGCTGAAAGCAATGTGATTCCACCAGGCCCGGAGAGCCTGCCGCGTAATGGCGCCACTATCCCCGCACGCACCATATGAATGCCTTGAGAGGAGATTTCCTGCCCTATTCAAGTTCCGCGGCTGCTGCTTCTTCCACAAACCAGATCAGCTTGCCTTCCACCGGATGGACGCGCTCGGCAGGCACGGGCGCACCCCCGCCGCGCAGGACTTGCCGCAACGCGGGCGCCTTCTCTTTACCGGAAATCACGAATACTACGTGGCGGGCCGCGTTGATCACAGGAAAGGTGAACGTGAGCCGATACGCTTTCAACTCTTCAACGTAGCTGGCGACGGTCCAGCGCCGGGTTTCGTTGAGCGCGGACGAGCCGGGGAACAGGGAAGCCGTGTGGCCGTTGGCGCCCAGTCCCAGGATCATCAGATCGAAGCGCGGCAGCGCGACGTCTCTGAAAACCCGGCGCAGTTCTTGCTCATAGTCGGCCGCCGCGCGCTCGGGCTCCTCCTCGCCTTTCATGCGGTGTACACATTCGCGCCGTACCGGAACTTTGGACAGCAGCTCGCGCTTGGCAAGGCCGTAGTTGCTTTCCGGATGGTCGGGCGGGACGCAGCGTTCGTCGCTCCAGAAGTATTCACCCTTCGCCCACGGCACGCGATCGCGGAGCTCTTGGCTCAAAAGCGCGCGGTACATCAGTGCGGGAGTTGATCCGCCGGAGAGTGCAACTGAGAAACTGCCGGTGCGCTGCACTGCTGCGCCTGCGGCCTCGGCGAAGAATTCGGCGCTTTTTCGTCCGAGTTCGCCGGCGCTCTCGCAAACGACGAGCTCGCCCTTCTCCCGCGGAATGGAGATGGCTTTCATCGCGCCTCACAGCGCGTGCCGAGACTGGGTGTGCTCTCTCCGGGCTTCAACCAGGCGTGACCATAATCCATCAACTTGTCCGCGGCGTCCGGCCCCAAAGTCCCGGCGGCGTAGTTGGGGAAGTCCGTCGGAGGGTGATTCTTCCAGGCATCCAGAATCGGCGTCAGCAGCGCCCACGCCAGCTCGAGGAACTTGCTGCTGGCAAACAGGCTCGGATCACCGAGCATGCAATCCAGCAGGAGCCGTTCGTAGGCATTGGCCGAAGCCATGCCGAAAGCGGCCGAGTAGCGGAAATCCATGGTTACGTCGCGGACGTGCGTCGCCGGCCCAGGCTGCTTGGCGGAGAAGCGCAAGGCGATCCCCTCATCCGGCTGGATCCGCATGACGATCAAATTGGGCGGAATGCCGCGCGTGCCCTCGAACAGCCGCAGAGGCGGCTGCTTGAACTGCACCACGATCTCGGTCGCTTGCCCGGCCATCCGCTTGCCCGCCCGCAAATAGAACGGCACGCCCGCCCAGCGCCAGTTCTCTATATGCAGCTTCAGGGCGGCGAAGGTTTCCGTGCTCGAGTTCGGATTTACGCCCGGCTCCTGACGATAGCCCACCACTTTTTCGCCATTGATCCACCCGGGACCATACTGGCCACGCACAGCACAATGGCGCGTTTCCGCGCTGCACACAGGACGGACCGCCTGTAGTACCTTCAGTTTCTCCGTGCGGACTGAATCGGCGTCGAAGGAGACCGGAGGCTCCATGGCCGTCATGGACAACAGTTGCAGCACGTGGTTCTGCACCATGTCGCGCAGGGCTCCGGCTTCTTCGTAATAGGCAGCACGGTTCTCAACCCCCAGCGTCTCCGCCGCCGTGATCTGGACGCAGTCCACATAGCGGCGGTTCCAGATCGGCTCGAAGATGCCGTTGGCGAAGCGGAACACCAGCAGGTTTTGCACTGTCTCTTTCCCGAGGTAGTGATCGATGCGGTAGGTCTGGTCCTCGTGCAACACTTCGCTCAGATCACGGTTCAGCGCCCTGGCGCTTTCCAGATCGTGGCCGAACGGCTTCTCGATGATGAGCCGCGCCCATCCCTGCGGGGATTGCGCCAGTCCAGCCGACTGCAGGTTTCTTACGATGGGCAAGAACGAACTGGGGGGCACCGCGAGGTAGTAAACGCGATTGCCGGCGGTGCCGCGCTCGCGGTCGAGCTGCGCCAGCATAGCTGCGAGTTGTTTGTATTCCTCGGGGTGATCCGGGTGGGCCGAGATGTACCGCAGTCCCTGGGCGAACTTGTTCCAGGTCGCCGTATCCACGGGGCCGCTGAATTCTGCCACTGCATTCCGCATGCGGGACCGGAACTCATCGTCGCTCATATCGCTGCGCGAGAATCCTACGACCGAAAAGTTCGGTGGGACGAGGTGTTCCCGGTACAGCGTGTAGACGGCGGGAAGCAGCTTGCGCTTGGTCAGATCGCCGGAGGCACCGAAGATGACCATGACGCACGGATCCGGCGTGCGCTCCAGCCGGACCGCTTCGGTGATGGGCTTTTCCAGTGTGGTCACGCTCATGCCGGCTTCTTCTCCTTTCCCGCAGCGGCCTTGATGGCATGGCCGCCGAATTCGTGGCGCATCATGGCCAGCAACTTGTCGGCGAAAGGCTCTTGCTCGCGCGACCGCAGCCGGCGCAGCAGCGAGAGCGTGATCACCGGCGCGGAAATGTCCAAGTCGATGGCTTCTTCCACTGTCCAACGGCCTTCGCCGGAGTCCGCGACGTAAGCCTCGATGCCCTCCAGCCGCGGATTCTGCTTCAGCGCGTCCGCGGTCAGGTCCAGGAGCCAGGACCGCACCACGCTGCCAAAGCGCCAGATTTCGGCCACCTGCAAGAGGTCGAGCTCGAATTCCCTTTTGCCTCGAAGGATCGAAAAACCTTCGGCGTAGGCCTCCATCAGGCCGTATTCGACGCCGTTGTGCACCATCTTGACGAAATGCCCTGCGCCCACCGGGCCCACGTGGCCCCAGCCGCGATCGGGCGCCGGCGCCAGCGTGCGAAAGATCGGGGTGAGCCGCTCAACCACCGCGTCATCGCCGCCAATCATCAGACTGTAGCCTTCCGCGAGGCCCCAAATTCCGCCGCTGGTGCCTACGTCCACGAAGTTGATGCCTTTTTGCCGGAGCGCAGAGGCGCGCCGAAGATCGTCCTTGTAATTGGTGTTGCCCCCGTCGATGATCGTGTCCCCGGCGCTAAGGTGGGGAACAAGGGCCGCGATGGTCTGGTCCACGGGTTCGCCCGCAGGCACCATCAGCCAAATGACGCGCGGCGGCTTCAACTGCGCTGCAAGAGCTGCCAGCGCGTCGGCTGTGGCCGCGCCTTTCTCTGCGGCCCGGCGAGCAGCATCGGGGCTAGGATCA
>DASQXC010000335.1:0-2334 GCA_035639935.1 Terriglobales bacterium | reverse complement strand
GCGCTTCTGCGCCCAGGAGTTTGCAGCAAGCACCAGCACGGCGAAAGCGAGAGCACGGAGCATCGTTACACGGCGGGCATTTCTCATGAAAGTTCGCTCCTCGTGAATTGCATGCATGTCGTAGGATGACGGTGTACGGCTCCCGGATACAGGAATCCTGTCGCACTGTCCTTCACGCTACCTACTCCGTTGAGCATTGGGGCGCGGGCGAGTGTGCGATCCTGCGCAAAGCGAGAATTGCACCCGCCGCTGCCACGGACCCGTATTCCAGCAGCATTACCCAACCAGGAAGCGACCCCCACGGACGCCCAAGTGTGCGCAAGTGCCACATGACGTAAGTGGGGATAATGCTCACAGTCCAGAGGATGATCAGCAGCGTCGAGGCCGACCTCAGAAATGGCAGCAGCCAGAGCAGATACCATGGGAAGACGACGGGTACGCACAAAAGAGATGCTGCCATTGGCCAGGCGAATACGTCCGGAGACCACTCGGGCGCTGCGCTTCTTAGCCAGGTTGCAGTCACCAATCCGACGAGCACTGCCAGCCCAGCTAGCAACTTCGCAGGCGCCACTTGATCGAGTGTCGCAAAGACGGGACCATTAAAGCGGAAACTCTGCACATACGTACCAAGCGAGCCGATCGGAATGCGGCCGTGATTAAGAAATGGCACGTACAGGAGTCCGACCACGGCTGCCGCCAGCGCAGCGTCGCGAATGCGAACCCGCTTCCAATAGAGGGGCAAGAGTACGACCGGCAACAATTTCACTGCTACAGCTAGCCCAAGTCCGACGGCCGCAGTTGCCCGCCATCGGCGCCCCAGCGCCGCGGCGGACACCAGCAACAATAGCGCGCCAACAATGTCAATGTGACCGCTTCCCGCCACCTCAATGGCCAATAATGGGTTCCAGGCGTACGCCAGAACCAGGTGCGCTCCCTGCTTACGACGCAGCACATCGAGCAACACGAAAACAATGGCGAACTCGCAAACCACAAATGCTAGTTTCAGTGCAAAGGTGGACTCCTGAATCGCGGTTACTGCGCGGAAAAAAAGCTGCGCTCCCGCTGGATATGGGCTCGGTAGATCCGGGTTGTTCAAGTTGCGGGTTTCCGGGGTATGCAGCCCCTTAGCGGCAGGATCGCTGGGAACGACAATATAGGGGTTGTAGCCGAGCCTCTGCAGGCGTCCATCCCAAACATATCGATGAATATCATCCTCGGCGCCCGCGGGTAACCGAAGAAATTCAACGTGCCACACAGCGGCCAAGAGGAGCCCGAGGACGACGACGCGCCGGGGGTATCTTGGCGTTGCGAAGAACTCACGGATCGCTAAGAGGTACACGATGCCCGCAAGCGTCAAAGAGGCCATGAAGTACGGTCCACCTCTATCGCCGAAGTTGCGTGCGCAGATCGTTAGCGCCACGCACAACGTGGCGCCGAGTATGTACACTCTCCACCCGCTTGCGGACTTCATAAACTTTTGACGCGGACCTACGCTGGCCGTGGTGTCCCGGCTCTTCGGTGCCGGAAATAGCCGGAAATAATAGCGCACTTATCAAGATGAGAATGAACCAAGCGGTGCCGACCGTGCCCTTCAGGCGTACCGCTGATCTTCGATTTTCGCCTGAAGAACACCGGGCATTGGCTGATGGAAGAGCGCCCCAAAGGAAACCATGGATGCCCTGGTCGCTTTACTGTGACGTTGTGCGTGCTCTTTCCGGTTAGTCGGCAAACCGGAATCTGACCCACCACCAGAATTCTGCTTTCCCATCTAACGAAATCCCCCTGCTTACGTCTCATGAGAAGTGGGGAACACCATGAAGTCAGGGAAGGGATGGCGAACCGGGTTGCTGGTGGTGCTGGTGACGGGGCTGCTTGCAGCCTCCGAGCGGAAAGGAGTACCGCGTGTGACCGTTCAGAGTCCTTCCGGCCTTTATCTGCTGGCGCAATACAAGCTGGCGGTGGGCGACACGCGTTCCGCCCTGGAACTGCTTGATCGCGCGCTGGCCCGCCGCGACGACGCCCTGGTCTCTCAGGCCTTTACGCGTTGCAAGCCCCGCCCGGCCATCGCTACTCCTTAGCCGTTTCGCGCAGCGACAGCGCGCGGATTTTTTCACAGAAAAGAGGCGCGCGTACCCAAATCTATAGCTGCGGACACGGGAAAAGAAGTTATAGTGACTCTTTGGCGATCTCCTCCGGCAAAACGGCCTGATGCCGCGCGCAAACGTCACGCGAGATGATGACACGCTGTTCCGCTCGCGCTCTGGCGCGGCAGGCGAGGCCGTGGCCGAAGACAATTTCCCTCGTGTTCTCGACCTCGAACCGGAAGAGGAATCT
>DASQXC010000334.1:0-4396 GCA_035639935.1 Terriglobales bacterium | reverse complement strand
CCCCCGGCGTCAGCAGCACGAAGTCGATGAAATTGCGGCCGTTGACCGGCAGATCAGAAACCGATGCGGCATCAACGGTGGAGCTCACCTGTGTGCGCGTGGTCTCCACGACCGGCACTTCACCGGTGACCTCCACAGCCTCCTTCTTTCCGGCTACACCCAACGAGACCGGTAGATTCAATTTCGCCCCGACGGCGACCTCGACCGGCTTCAGGACGAAGGGTGAAAATCCGGAGCTTTGCACTGTCAACTCATATGTCCCAACCGGGACCACAGGAAAACGGAAGTAGCCGGATTCATTGCTCGCGCCCGTAAACACTGCGCCAGTGCCGGTGTTGGTCAGCTGGATAGCGACATCGGGCACCACTGCCCCCGAGGGATCAGTGACGGTCCCCTCGACGGATGCCTGGTTGCCGACCTGCGCCGCGGCAACGACCGAAGCCAGAAGGAATGCAAGCAGACACACGAGGACACGCAACTTCTTCAAGGACGACATGACGTCTCCTCTCGAATCGCAACCAGATCGTATGCTGCAGGTTGCGCGTTCTATTAAAGGGGGACGCGATTAAACTCGAAGGTGCAGCTCACGTCAATCCAAAAAAGACACTAAATTTGCCGACAATTCTCCGAGGCGCAAGGCTTGCTGGTTTTCATTTTGGCGAGAGCACTCTCGTAGTTTTGAAGCTCAATTCACCTTCCGCTTCGTTTTTTAGTTAGGACCGAGACCTACGGCGGCGGATCACATCCGCCGCCTTGTTCATGTAGCGCCAGCCTCTGCCGGGCTATCCTGTGCGCTCGCGGACACCCGTCTTCCGCCGAAGTGGTCCCCGGGTAATTCATTTTTTACTGCGGCCGGCCATGTCCTTCGGTGACCTTGCGCCGGGCTGAAACCCAGCATAGCTTGGGCGGAGCCCTCGCGTGCAGTCGGCGCGGAACCGCCCGAATCGAGCCCGGTGAAGAATATCTGCCCGCAGGCAGCCAGAGTCGATGTCCGACCAGCACTTGGCGAAGACACCCACCACGGAGAAAACGCAGTCACGGAGGAGCTGAATTTCCGCATTCCTCCGTGACTCCGTGCCTCCGTGGTAGATGTTCTTTGGATATAGCGTCGAAGTCCGGCCCGCAAGTCCTTTGTTTGACTGTTCTTGCGTGTAAGTCCTTTGTTTTGCCTGTTCGCGACTGTTAACAGTGGCTAAGTTGTTGATTCTAAGTACCACCTAGGGAAGGGGGTAGGGCCCATACAGTCAGTCGAGCACAATCCGATGCGCGCGGGAGGGGCGAGACGCGTACCCGTCTCGCCCAAAACGGGCACGCGATGGGTCGCGACATCGGCGGGGAGCAGCGCTACGCATTTAGAACTTCTTCTCGAATCGCAGAAACGCCCCCTCCAGTTCCCATTGCACCCGCGCTCGCTCGCTGGATTGCAGCAGGTTGCGGCAGGCTGATGAAGGTTGCGGCGTGCCGGGGGTATCGCCAGCGCACGCTGCGCTCGCCTTGAATGGCGCTGTCTGGGCCCAGAGGCTCGCGCCGGGCAGAAAAGCGTGCTCCAGGCTGGTGCGGGCCATGACCTTCAGATCGGCATAGCTGAGGCCGAAATCCTCGACTGCGCGCTGGTACTCACGGGTCATGTCGGATCGCGATACGCCCTCGTCGTCGGTCGCGAGCGCCACCGGCACGCCGTACTTTATGTAGAGCGGCAAAGGATGCCGCGGGCCGCGCACGCCGAGGATCACCTCATTGCTGGTGAGGCAGATTTCGACCATGACTTTCCGCTCGGCCATCTCTCGCAACAGCGCGATGGGATCGGACTCGTACATCACGTCCACGCCGTGGCCGATGCGCTCGGCATGTCCGACCTCGATGGAATCCCGGATGTGGGACCGCAGGTCCTCGGGCGGAACCAGTCCGGGTGCCAGTTCGCCAGCATGCATCGTGACGCGGACCTTGGGATAGAGCCAGTGCATATAGTCGAACATCTTCATGTGCAGCGAGAAATCGTGACGTGGAATGTAGTCATGCTCCGGCATTGCTGGGTTTACCGACACCACGCGTGGATCGCGGCTGGCCAGCTCGAATCCGCCGAGCACTTGTGCGAACACCTGCGCCGGCGGGAACCCGCGCAGCACAGTGGAAATGTAGCGAACAGTCACGCGACAGCCGGGCTCAGCTTGCGGCGTGCCGCAGCGGAGACGTGAGCGCATCTGCGACTCGGCCTCGTCCAGCGCATGGCGGGCTCCAGCCACGGCATCGTTCAGGTCGGCTGCGAGTAGGGCTTGGCGCGCGTAGTCGAAATCCCCGGTCCAGGAGAGTTGTTTGGCCAAGTCTATCGCCGGCCCGAGCACTTCTACGAGCAGTTCGAGATATTGCTCGTTCTGTGCAGCGGCGCGGGAGACGACCTCGGCCAGGAAGTCTCCCCGGTGCGTGTTCGTGACGGGAAAAAACTTGAGAAAGCTGGCGAAGAAATGATCGTGTGCGGACCCCAGCGAGCCAAAGGCGGGCTCGCCGGGAACTTCGGGCTGGGTGCTCGCCTGGAAGTCGCGCATGGAAAACGCGTCCACCATCTGACGGTAGAGCAGGGGATTATCAAGGGCGGCCCGCGCTGCCGGACGCGCTTTCGGATCACATGGCGGCTGCTCCAGCGCCATGGTCTGGAGGTCCACGCACAGTGCGTCCTCGGCTGCGTACTGGATGTAGCTCTCGGCATAGACCGCGCCCACCAGGTGGTTGTGCAGGTCGCCGCCCTTGGGCATCTCATACAGGAACGCGTGCAGCAGTAACGGCTGATGCCGTACTGATTCCAAATAGCGCGCGGCGCGTTCTTCGGGGGTACTTACCTGGGCGGCGGTCGCTAGCGATAGGAAAAGCAAAGGGACAAAATATCTGTGAATCACAAGAATTCCAAACGGTTGTGAGTTGGCTGGTAAGTCAATCACAAAGTGGAAAAGCTTGGCTACGCTATTTCACGGATTATCGGGGTTCCAGAAATTTCCCGACCTTCCATCGGGAGAATTACCATATAAAGACCTACCTCGGGGAACGCACCCGTCCCTATTGGGCGGAGGTGATCCATGCGGAAACTTTTCTCTTTCGTCATGATCGTATTAGCGGTCGGAGTCCTGGCCTCCCCTGGCGTTCTGAACCTCGGCATCAAGGAATACGAGGTACCGACCCCGCAAGCGCGGCCGCACGACCCTGCGGTGGCGCCGGACGGCTCTCTCTGGGTCACCGAGCAGGTGGCCAATAAGCTGGGACGACTTGATCCTGCGACGGGGCAGTTCCGCGAATATCCGCTGAAGACGCCGAACTCCGGGCCGCACGGCCTCGTGGCCGATCACGACGGCAATATCTGGTTCACTGCCATCTCCGGAGGCTACGTCGGCAAGCTCGATCCCAAAAACGGCCAGATCAAGGAATATCGCATGCCCGATCCGCGGGCCAAGGACCCACACACTCCGGTCTTCGACCCTTCCGGGATTTTGTGGTTCACGCTGGAGCAGTCCGGCTTTGTGGGCAGGCTCGATCCAAAAACGGGCGCGGTGAAGGTGAAGGAAGTGCCTACTCCACACGCGATTCCGTATGGGATTGTGGTGAGCAAGAGCGGTGTTCCGTACTTCTGTGAATTCGGGAGCAACAAGCTGGCGAGCATCGATCCCCAGACGATGGCGATCCGCGAATATCCTCTGCCGGCGGAAGGCGCGCGCCCGCGCCGGCTAACGCTCGCGGACGACGGCACCATCTACTACACCGACTACGCCTGCGGATATCTCGGCCATTTTGATCCCAAGAGCGGCAAAGTTGAGGAATGGCAATCTCCGGGCGGCGTCAGTTCGCATCCTTATGGCATCACGTTTTCGCGCGGCGAAGTCTGGTATAGCGAGTCGGGCGTGCATCCCAACACGCTGGTGCGCTTCGATCCCACGACCCATCACTTCGCCACCACCCCCATTCCCTCGGGCGGCGGGGTGGTGCGCAACATGGCCGCAACTCCCGACGGCCGTCTTTATCTGGCCTGTAGCGGGGTGAACAAGGTGGCTGTGGTCACGATCCCCGGGACACGCGCGGCAAGATAAATTATCGGGCAACCACCGCGTCTAATGTCCGGTGTAGAAGTCAATCATGCGCTCGATAGCACGCCGGCATACGGCGCAGAAATTCCTGGCGCGGGTAAACATAATGCAATCGATCTCCGGACGATAATATCCCTTGGCCTCGTAGTTGGCGCCTTCAAACGCGCCGACCTTGCCCGCGTATTTCTCTGCGGCGAACATTTGGTGCTCCTGCTTTTCGGCTTCGGTCATCAGCGCATCCATCTCCTGCTCCGGGCGATTCTCTTTGCGGATTTGCCGGCGGCGCTTCTGGTACTCGCGGGCATAGGCCTCAAATTTTTCTTTCTCCC
>DASQXC010000333.1:0-3959 GCA_035639935.1 Terriglobales bacterium | reverse complement strand
CCCGACTTGGCCAACGACCGCTTTTGGCCTGCCCTGAGCGAAGCGAAGGGACCAACGACCGATGACGTCCCTAGAACTGGGCCAACTGCCCACTCGTCGGCTCGCTTCAACAATACCAGGGTTCCGTCAGGTAAGGGATGGTGGCTCGCGCCGGCATGGGCGCGAGCGGCGGCAGCATGTCCGCCGTCTCCGGGCTTGCTCCTCTTGCGCACTGGGTCTGCATCCATATTTTGGAGAAGATTTCTGTGCGCCCGGCGCCTTTCTTATTCTCCCGCTGCACAAGGAGCTCTAGCTCGCGCTGGAGTTCGGCCACCCGCGGATCGGGGTTGCGCCAGGGATAGACCAGCAATTCCGGCTCAAATGCCTCCACTTCGACAGCATAAAGCTCCGTGACTTCCAACAGGCGCGAGCCTGCGGGGATGAGCAGGCGGATAGTGAGCTGCACGGGCGGCACATTCTCGACCAGGTGGAGCTTGGCGATTGTTGCCAGCAGTTCCTGGTAGCCTTCCAGCGTAGTCCACGGAGTGAACGGGACGAAGGTGGGAACTATGAAAAGGCCGAGCGCATGCATCAGCTTTGCCAGGTGAATGAAGTCGGCGCGCGAGTGGCCCTTATCCAGCATGCGAAGCACGCGGTCGTCCACCGACTCCACTGCCGTGGTCACGAACGCGCATCCCGTATCGCGGAGCACCGGCAGCAGCTCGCGCTGTTCGAGCAGGTGCTCGACTTTGATGGTGACATCGTAAGTGAGATCGGGGAATTCGCGATGCAGGGCGCGGACGATCTCGATCGCGTGCGTTGGGCCATTGAAGAAGTCGGGATCGCCGAAGGTGATGTGCTGCGCCCCGGCTGCGACCTGGCGCCGAATGTCTTCCAAGACCACATCGCGGCTGACGATACGGAACTTGCCGTTATAGATTGGCACGATGGGACAATGGCGGCAGCGGTGCTTGCATCCGCGGCTGGCTTCGGTGTAGCCGACGACGCGGGTTGAGCCGTCGGGCAGCGTCAGGCGAGCATATTTGTCGAGCGGCGGCAGACCGGCGCGGTCCGGGACGAGAAAATTCTGGCGCTCCAAGGAGATCTCAGGCTCGACCTGCGGAGTTCTCGCGATTTCTCCTTCCGTCACGCACAGCCGTCTCGCCAAGCTGCGCAATCCCGCTTCGAACTCGCCACCGAGAATGGTCGCGACCCCCAGCCGGCGCAGCAGCTCTGCGTTCACCGGCGCATACAGTCCGTAGGCGCACAGATGCGCCCGCGGATTGAGATCGCGCACCTTTACCAGAGCGCGTAATGCCAGCCGTGTTGCCGTGTGCATGGGAAGAAAGAACGCGATCAGGTGGGCAGCCCGTACAAGTTCTTCATCCAGACTTTGTCGCGAGAGATCCAGCAGGTGGACGAAGTGGCCGTCGGCGCGCAACCAAGCTGCCGGGGAGGCAAGTCCGAACGGCTGCCGCCCCAATTCGTACGTCGAGATGAGCAGCACGTTCAGGTCGCGCATGGCCAACGGCTAAGCTTTCGTCCTGGGAGGCACGTAGCCCGGAGGCAGGGCCGCCCCCTCCCCAAAGAAGTAGTCCTCCAGGTGCTTGACCAGGACCTCCTGGTCGCGCGGATTAGCGGGATTCAGCCGATACTCGTTGAGCACCATCTTGCAGTGTTCGCCCCACATCTTCCAAGCCTCCTGCGAGACGTTCTCGTAGATGCGGCGGCCGAGTTCGGTGTCGAAAGGGGGCTCGTCGAGCCCCGGCATCTCGCGCTGAAACTTCACACAAAAGACCATGCGTCTACCCGTTGTCTCGGGTGGCGGTCCTGGAGGTGTGCAGCAACCCATAGGCGCTCCTTGAAGGACATGTCCTCAAAAGCTTAGTTTACAGAAAATCAGGAGGACTGACTTCGCACTCGCCTCGTGGTCGATACTCGTACCCGGTACTCACAACCCGGTACTCGGTACTTTATGCAGCCCCGTGTTTCTTGCGCGAAGTGGTTTTACGCGCTGCGGAAATCTCGGCGACGCGCTGGGCTCCAGCAACAGGCTGCGCCGGTTTCTTGGGGAGCTGGGCCAGGCTTTGCTTCAGCGCTGCCATCAGGTCCACCACCGGGGCGGGCTTGCGCGGTTTTTCTACCGGGGCAACCTCCTGGCCTTGGAGCCGGGCCTGGATGAGCTTCTTGACGTTCTCTTCGAAGGTGTCGTGGTACTTCCTGGGGTCGAAATCGGCGGCGAGCGCCTCCACCAACTGGTGTGCAACTTTGACTTCCGCGTCCTTCAACTCGATGCCACTCGTTTTGCCGAACTGGTCCACCTTGCGCACCTCGTCTTCGTAATACATGGTGTGCAGCATGAGCCCGCTGTTCATGGGCCGCAGGAAGACCGTGTACTCACGGTTGTGCATGGCCAGCTTGGCGATGGCAACGTAGTCACTCTCTTGCAGGGCGCGGGTGAGAAGCGCATAGGGGCGCTGGCCGGCTTCTTCCGGCACCAGGTAATAAGAAGATTCGAAATACACCGGGTCGATCTGAGATGACTTCACGAACTCCAGGATCTCCATGGCTTTGGTCGTCTTGGGCTCGATCTTCTTAATGTCCTGCGGCTCGATGACCACGTACTCGCCCTTTTCGTACTCGAATCCCTTGACGATCTCGTCGCGGCCGACCACGCGCTCATCTTGCGGGCAAAAGAGTTGCTGCTTGATGCGGACGTGGTCGTCGCGGTGCAGCATGTGGAATTGCACGCGGCTGCTGCGCGCCGCTGAAAACAGCCGTACGGGCATGGAGATAAGCCCGAAGGTAAGATATCCAGACCAGACCGATGCTGCCATAAACCCTCCCCCTAAGGCCGTCTCGCACACCTGCTCTGGGTGTGGGTAAAAGGGCCTGCGCGCTACGATGCGCTCGACTGAACCAAGTGCCGCCTTTTGCAGACACACTCCCCTCCCCCAGGCAAGCCGATCCCATGCCCGCTATTGATGAGCTAACTGACCCAGGGAACCAAATCCGCATTCGCTTGGATCCCGACTCCGCTGTGCATGGAACAAGCTGGCGCCAAAGTTGGAAGCAGCATGGAAAGCGCACTAGCTCCCCTTATCATACCTTGGGAAGTGCTCCGTACACAGTTGATTTCGCTGATGCCCCTACGGCGCAGCCTCTGGATCCTGGTGTTTACCGTGGTTTTTGCCGTCTCGGCGCGGCTGCTTCGGGGGGTCACGGTTTCGGGAGCGGTCGCGGGCGGCGTGCTTGCCTTCCTGCTGTTTTTTGGAGGAGGGCCCGGGGCCTTCGCCGTACTAATTACGGTGTTCCTGCTGACCTTTACCAGCACCCGTACCGGACAGCGACGAAAGCGGCAACTGGTTACCGCCGAGGAGCGCCGCGGCCGGTCGGCCTCCCAGGTTTTCGCCAACATTGGAATCGCGTCCGCTGCCGCTATGGTGTCGCTGGCCAGCCGGCATCCTGCCGCATGGCTGGTAGCATCCGCAGCCGCCCTTGCCGAAGCCGCCGCTGATACTGCTTCCAGCGAACTTGGCCAGGCGCTCAGCGAATCGGCTTACCTGATCACAGATTTTCGCCGAGTCCCCGTGGGTACGGATGGCGGAATCAGCGCCGCCGGCACGCTGGCCGGGGTCGCTGCTTCATTAGTGATCGCAACCGTTTCCTGTGCCACTCGGAGCATTGCCTGGCATTGGTTGCTGCCGGTGGCCGCCGCGGGAGTGCTGGGAATGTTTGTTGACAGCTTTCTCGGCGCCTCACTCCAGCGGCGGCGCCTGCTCAACAATGATGCCGTGAATCTCCTGAGCACCCTCTTGGCCGCATGCTTCGCGCTCTTGCTCTACTGGGCAAGAGATGGGGAATTTAGGCTTCCCTGACGGGATGGTTCGGCAGGAATCAGCGCAACAACCTCAGGAGGTGCAGCATCTGAAGTAAATAGCTGCTGGTTTCCGGTCGCTCCGGACCCGTTTACAATCGAA
>DASQXC010000332.1:0-6175 GCA_035639935.1 Terriglobales bacterium | reverse complement strand
TGGCCCTCGGCGATCAGTTGGAGCACCTCCACCTCGCGGGAGGTCAGAAGGTCAGTCAGCTTCCTGACGGGAGAGCCGCGCACAACGGTCTCGCGATAACGAGCCATCACTCGCCTGGAAATGTCCGGGCTGAAAAACGTGTTGCCCTTTTTGGCCTCGCGGATTCCTCTGACCACATCGGTGAAAGCCGCCTGCTTCAGCAGGTAGCCCGCGGCACCGGCTTCGACCAACTGGTCCACGTATTCATCATCGCTGTAGGACGACAGGATGAGCACTCGCGCACGCGGGACCTCCTTGATGATTTGGCGGGTGGCTTCCAGGCCGGTGAGCTGCGGCATGGCAATGTCCATGACCACCACATCGGGTTTGAGGGCCTTGGCGAGCCGCACGGCTTGGCGGCCCGTCTCGGCTTCGCCCACGATCTCGATGTCCCGTTCCGTCTGCAACAGGGCTCTCAGTCCCTGGCGGACAACCATGTGATCGTCAGCGAGTAACACGGTGATTTTCGGCATAGACCTCTCACACGGCTGCGGAAGCAGCGGGAGCATTCCTGCCAGCCCGATGAGATGCCTGCAAAGGTCTCAATGGTTTCTGCCCTGGAGAGGAATCTCCACCTCCACCGTGGTCCCCTTTCCGGGCGAAGATTTGACAGCAAAGCGGCCATTGACCAAAAGCAGGCGCTCCCGCATGCCCAGCAGGCCAAGCCGTTTTTCCCCTTTGGCGGGCTGCTGCTGGTGCACCACGAAGCCACGGCCGTTGTCTTTGATCCGCATCCAGATGCAGTTGTTCACGGTGCGCAGGCTCACGTCTACCCGGCTGGCTCCCGCATGCTTGGCCACGTTCGTCAGGCTTTCCTGAAAGACGCGGAACAGCGCGGTTTTCTGTTCCGCGCTCAGCCGATCGCCACCAATGCTGCCCCGGAACCGCACCGGCAGCCCCGTGCGTTGTGCGTAGTCCTTCAGATACGAGCGTAGCGCCGGCACGAGGCCCAATTCGTCCAGCATCGTGGGCCGCAATTCCCGGGCAAACTTGTGCACGCTGGCCATCGCTCCGACCAGCAGGCCGCCGATATCGGCAATTTTCTTGCTGAGCAGCGCGGCCGCCTCCGCGGCACCATCTCGTTGCAACACAGCGAGCTTCATGTTGATCGCCGTGAGGGCCTGGCCGACTTCATCGTGGAGCTCGCGGCTGATGCGCTTGCGCTCCTCCTCCTGCACGTTCAGGATTTGCATGGCCTCCCGTTGCTGACGGATAATGCGCTCGCGCTCCTCGACGAAGCTCACCCCCACCGTATTGGCAATGCGATTGGCGGCCGGTTCATAGGCGTCGAGGATGCGTTCCAGCATTTCCATGTCGCGGTGATATTTCTTGAATAGCGAGCGGGCGAGCACGTCGCGCAGCAGCAGCACAATCCCCAGCACTTCGTGCGTTTCCACGCCTCTCGGGATGATACGCCCCGACAGATTCTGCGCGTAGGCCTTCATGGCCTGCACACTGCCGGTTTCCAAGACCTCCAGGTAATTGTCGTAGACAGCCTCTGTTTCCGAATAGATCTCCCTCTTGCTCATCGCTGTAAGGAGTTGGGCCTCCTGAATGCGCCTGGCCCAGTCCGTGCGCAATTGCTCACGGTTGCGCCGCAGGTGCGCCACCGGTTCCCGCAACAATTTCCTGCGGGTGGGTGCCCGCGAGCCGGGTTTGTGCTCATCGCGTTGCTTCTCCACTCTTTTCATCAATCACCACGCTAGGAGTATTCTCCTCAAGTGCACTAGCGCCAACTTGAAGAATGTGAGCAGGTAGCACAAGGATGCCCCGAACTCCACTATTCACCAGCGAGTGCGCGGGTCGGTTGAGATCAGCAGCACCCGTCCCCTGCGATGGCGGGCGGCGCTGCGCATTGCGTAAGCGGCCGCGAAAGTCGTCTTTCCCACCCCACCCTTCCGATGAAGAAGGAAAGCTTGGACACAGAAAAGCATTGTAAGCAGAACACCGCCGAGAGTGGAATGTATCAAGTCCTCAGGTCGCTACATCTATAATCGAGAACTGGTTCAACAAAGTTCTCCATGGCAGATCCTCCCCGTCATCTTTTGCAACTGCGGCGCAGATTCGTGCGCCTCGTACCCAGCACTCGTCTGGGACGCTTCGCACTCTATCTGCTGCTGGTCGACCTGTTCATCTACGGGCTCGGCCGCGTGCTCTATCGTGGAGGCTCTGGTGGCGAAGCACTGGGCATCTGGGTCCTGCTACTCACCACCACGTTGGTGGTATTGGGGTTCATTCTCAGCCTGCGCTGGTTTCGCCGCCGCTTCATGTGGCGGCTGCGCAATCGGCTGATCGTCACCTATGTATTCATCGGCGTCATCCCCCTGGTGCTGGTGCTGCTCATGGCCATGATCGCCGGCTACCTTTTCGCCGGACAGTTTGCGACGTTCCTGGCGAGTTCGGATCTGAACGCCGAGTTGCGGAGCTTGGAGGCGGCAAATTCCGCCATGGCCACGGAACTGGCAACTGTGGCGCGCATCCGCGGCACAACCAGGGGCAGCGACCTGCACTTCCCACAGGAGTTCCGCCCGGATGAGCACTTCAAGGCGGCCGAGGTGGTCGCCTGGTTCCAGGGGCGGAGAATCCAGCTCTATGCGCCGGCTGGGCAGTCGCCCATTGCGAGCCTTCCGCCCTGGGCGAGAAGCGATTTCCACGGGATTGTTCGGGACCAGACCGGGCTCTATTTGCGTGCGTTGAACACAGTGACGGCCGGCGGCGCGTCTTTGACCGTACTATCCAGCATTCCGGTGGACAGGGCGCTGGTCGAGCGCCTCGCCGCAGGTCTGGGCGAAGTAACCGTGTATCCGGAGATCACAATAGACACCCGCCAGCGGCCGCCGCCACAGCAGCAACGCTCACCTCCGGCCTCGATTGCGGGAGGTTCGCTGCCGCCGCAGGGCCGGCGCCTCGACCGTGAAGTCACCTTCTTTGCCCCCCTGTCGATTGTGGAGTGGCATACGGGCAAAGAAGCCCGCATCGCCTTGCGTGCGACCACCAGAGCGTCGCTACTCTACGCGCGTCTGTTTCAGACGATGGTGGATTTCGGCCGCGCCATCTGGACGCTGCTCACGGTTCTGGCCATCGTGTTTGCGGTGATCGAACTGATGGCGCTGATCGTGGGCGTGGGACTCACCCGCACCATGACCCGTTCCGTAGCCGAACTCTATCGCGCGACCGAACACATCAATCGCGGAGACCTGAAGCATCGCATTCAGGTCACCGCGCACGACCAGTTGGCGGCCCTGGAAAGCTCGTTCAACTCCATGAGCGAATCGCTCGAAAAGCTGATCGCCGAGCACAAGGAGAAGCAGCGCCTGGAAAGCGAACTGGCCATCGCACAGGAGGTTCAGGCGCAGCTCTTCCCCAAGGATACTTCGGACCTGAAGTCGCTTGAGGTGCACGGTCTGTGCCATCCGGCGCGTACCGTCAGTGGCGACTACTATGATTTTATGCCCTTGGGACGAGAGCGGCTGGGAATCGCCGTAGGCGACATCAGCGGCAAAGGAATCTCTGCTGCCCTGCTGATGGCCACCGTCCACTCCGCCGTCCGCGCCTATGAGTTCGGACGCATGCCGGCCATGAACGCGCATCTGGTATTCGCCGGAGGAACCCTAAGCGCTCCCACGCGCACCTATGGAGCCAGTTCGGGGAGCAATGGCGAGTTCTCCCCGGCCCCGGTCATGGGCCTCCTCAATCGCCATCTGTACTACAGCACTCCGGCGGAGAAATACGCCACACTTTTTTTGAGCGTTTATGACGGCCGCTTGCGAACGTTCACCTATTGCAATGCGGGACACTTGCCGCCCATTGTTCTGGGAATTGACAACTCGCTCCGCCGACTGGACACGCCCGGGCTGGTGGTTGGGCTGTTCGATGACCAGAGCTATGAAGAGCGCACCACGGAGCTCCGCCCCGGCGAGATCTTTCTCGCTTTCAGCGACGGGATCACGGAGCCGGAGAACGAGTTCGGTGAATTCGGCGAACAACGACTGATCGAGATCGTGCGCGACCACCGCCACCTGCCGCTGCCGCGAATTTCCGAGATGGTCACTGCGGCGGTTTCTGACTGGATCGGCGCCAGCGAGCAGCCCGACGACATCACCATCGTATTGGCGCGAGCGCGGTGATGGCGATCAGCATCTAAGCTGGAAATGTTCATTGCACCACGTCTTCTGCCCCGGCTGGCGCGAGCGGGCCTGATCACGTGTTTTGTGCTCGCGGTCGGCCTGGCCGCTCCCACACAAGGCGGGACGTCCGCGGGTTCATGGACGCCCGATATTGTGCTGGCGGTTCCGGCTCCTCCCTTCACCTTTATCGGGTATGGCGACATCCGCTTCACCGACCCGGGTGACACTCGTGCCTCCAACCCGCAGATGCGTCGAGCAGAAATCGTTCGCATTGCGCAGGAGAAGCCTGCGTTCGTTGTCATCACCGGCGACTTGGTACTGACCGGGGCGGACGCTCGGGACTGGAGGGTATATGACGCGGAAACGGCATCGCTGCGGCAGGCAAGAATTGAACTCCTTCCCGTGCTGGGCAATCATGACATCCGCGGCGGAGAGGGCCGGGCGCTCACAAACTACTTCCAGCGGTTCCCCCGTCTGAACCGGCTACGGTGGTACTCGGTGCGCGCCCGTAACCTGCTGGTTCTCGTGTTAGACAGCAACTCGGTCGATAGTTCCGGCAGCCCGCAGTGGCAGTGGTTGGAGCAGCGGCTGGCAGCGCTTCCGCTGGAGGTCGATTTTGTGCTGGTGGCGCTGCATCACCCGCCGCTCACCCGTTCCACCGACAGCCTGATGGGTCATGGCCACTCCGCACGCCCCGAGGAGCAACAACTCGCGTCACTGCTGGAAAAATACCAGCAGAAGCTGCGGGCGCGGATCATTGTTTTGGCGGGTCACGTACACAACTACGAACGCTACGAGCACAAGGGCGTGACTTACATCGTGAGCGGCGGCGGAGGGGCGACACCCTACATCGTCCAAAGGTCTGCCGGCGACTTTTACCGCGACCCGGGCCCCGCCTACCATATCTGCAAGTTCACAGTAAATCACGTCGAACTGCGCTTCCAGATGCTGAAACTCACGTTTGTCGGCCAACATGCACAGTGGAGTGTGCGAGATTCCTTCCTCTTACACGCGGGTATGGCGAGCACCGCATCCCCCGCCCGCTGACGCGAAATGGTTGCAGCGTCCCGGTTTACTCTCTTGGTTCATGCGTCCGACCTGGAGGTTCGCCGGCTCGGATTCATAACTATATTGACAGTCTGAACAGCAATGCTATAGTCGCGGCAGCGAGGCCATTCCGAAATGAAGAACATCTACGATGTAATGCGGCAGAAGGAGCTTGAGCTCGAACGCCTGAAGAAGGAGATCGAGGCGCTCCGTCTGGTGGCTCCCATGCTTGAAGATCAGGAAGCGGTGCGTGAGATCGCTTCGTCCTCGCCGACCAAGACTTATTCTTCGGCCCAGCAGAACAACGAACCGCTTATGCCCGTCGATACGGGCAAGGCCGCGCGCGTTTGGCCATAGCCGGCGCCAACAGTCACAACTCCCCAAGCCAGCAGACCCGCTATGGATTTGCTGGCCAGGAGGGATTGCTTGCTTCGCTGCTCGCGCTTCCGGCGGCAAGATTTGGCTATTTCCCACAGCCGTCACCTGCAAGGTGCTCAGGTCCGGCTTTTAGGGTCCGCGGGTGAACATGCTCGAACGTCACGATAGCTCTACGGACAGCGTGTTCACCGATCCGCTGGATCAGGAAACTTTCCGCGCACTGCTGTTCAATTCTTTCCTGAATCAGCAAAACCGGCTGCGCGCCAGCCGCCGTGAAGGCTCAAGGCTTGCGGCAATCGCGGAAACGCGCTGCTGCGTAGCCGAATGTGCCGACCTCGGTAATGCCTTGAGCTTGGTGGCTGCGCGTGCGGTGGAGCTCACCGGTTCGACTGGGTCCGCCATCGCGGTGATTGTTCAGGGGCAGATGAGCTGTTGGGCGATCAGCGGACCCACGGCGCCTCCGCTGGGTGCCGCCGTACCCCTGGATTCGGGCCTCTCCGGGGAGTGCCTGCGCAAGCGGCATACCTTGCGTTGCGACGACACCGAGCGTGACCCTCGCGTGAACCGCGAGGCCTGCGCCCGCC
>DASQXC010000331.1:0-4461 GCA_035639935.1 Terriglobales bacterium | reverse complement strand
CCTCAGCCGTTAACGCGAAATCGGAGTTATCGGTTTGGGTGATGTATTTCTTTTTTTGAAGATACCACGCTGTGAATTCCAGGTAATCGCGTGGGAATCCCATGCGCTTTTCGATTTCTGCAAATGAGACTCCCGGCTTGTGAGGATTTGTGCGGCGCTGAAAATATAACACCGCCAGCACCGCCAAGCGTCGGTTCAACTCACCTTCCAGGTTGTCCATAAAATCAATCCACGTGGACAAGGGGACCGGCTGGGATACCCCGTTTTTGCGAGCCGCATCGTATTCGGCGCGGCGCTCTGGATCGGACAATACGTCATAGGCTTGCTTCAACTTGAAGAACTTTTGAGCATCGCCGGTCCTCGGGTTGTCCGGGTGAAGGCGGGACGCCATAAAGCGATAAACGCGGTGGATGGTCTCGGGCTCCGCATTAGGGCTGATTTGAAGGAACTCGTAATGGTCCGGAATTTCCATAATAGCCTCTTCCCTCAAAAAGGGCTCGTTTGTTCCTTGGAAACACCCGCGGCAAAATGGGGGTACTCGGGCCGTATGGGGGAGAGCGATACTCTCGCAGGGCCGAAGGACCTGCGGATTATAGCGCACAGCCTAGGGCTGCCAGTTCAGGTTTTTTGGCAGCCAGGACGTTAGCGCAAAACTTTTCACCTCGTGGTTGCCCATAAGATTGCGCCGCCTGCCCTCCGAGGGGCTACAGGCGCAAAAGAGCGCCGAACGAGCAGCTTCCAGAGGGTTATATTTGTCCGGCATCGGGGGTAGGTGGAGAATGTTCTTTCTGCGATTTGCGTCGTGAAGTCCGCTCTTACCGCCGCGCTGCTCATCACGCCGAAGGAGCACATCCCCGAGCCGGTGGTCGTGATCGAGGACGGGCGCATCCTGCAAGCCACCTCGCGCGCTGCGGCTGAAATCCCCACCGGCGCCCGCCTGCTCGATTTTCCCGATACCGTGCTCGCTCCGGGCTTCATTGATATTCACATCCACGGTGCCGCGGGGTGTGACGTGATGTATGCCGGTGCTGACGGACTACAGGGCATGGAACGCTTTCTTGTTGGCTCGGGCGTGACCAGCTACTTTCCTACTACGATGACCGCAGCTTTGGAGTCTACCTGCGCCGCACTGGAGCGCCTCGCGACCGCTATCGAGACCGTCCCCCAGCGCGTGCTCGCGGGTGGTCTGCGCGCGCAGCCTCTCGGCATTCATCTAGAGGGACCGTTTATCAGCCATGCGAAACGCGGGGTCCACCCGCCCGAACACCTGCAAGCTCCCAACTTACAAACCTTCGAGCAACTGTGGCGGGCAGCGCGAGGCCGAATCTCGTTCATGACTATCGCTCCGGAGCTGTCCAACGCTGTAGCTCTGATCGAGGAAGCGTCGCGGCGCGGCGTCTGTGTCAACCTGGGCCACAGTGATTCCGATCTCGCATCCGTGCAGTCAGCGGTTGCCGCCGGGGCGCGCCACGCCACGCACACCTTCAACGCGATGCGCGCTCTCGACCATCGCGAGCCCGGCATTCTGGGCGCGATCCTTACCGACGACCGCCTTAGCGCCGACATCATCGCGGATGGTATCCACGTACATCCCGACATCGTAGATTTGTTCCTCCGCGCCAAAGGTCTGGAACGTGCTGTGCTGATCACGGATGCGATCAGTGCTACAGGGAAGGGCGACGGTCGCTTTCGGCTCGGTGGCTTGGAAGTCGAGGTGCGCGGGCAGCGTTGCCAATACCAGGGCCGCCTCTCCGGCAGTGTCCTCACCCTCGACCGTGCCGTACGGAACGTGATGGAGTTTGCCCACTGGAAATTGCAGGATGCGGTGCGCCTTGCGACCTTGAACCCGGCGCGCGTGGCTGGCATTAGCGGCCGTAAAGGTATCATCGCGCCCGACGCCGACGCCGACATCGTGGTGCTCACACGCAGCGGACAAGTCATTCAGACCATGGTCGGCGGCTGCCCTAACGTATGAAGCTTGCAGGAAGCAGGATGCAGCAGCCAGGACGCAGGAGCCGAGGACGCAGGAAGTACACGGCTTCGCAGCCTGCCCCCGGTTCTTGCCCCTCCTGCCTCCTGCTTCCTGCTTCTTATACGGTTTGGGTGATTTTCTTCAGCGCACGCGGACTGTCCGGATCCAGTCCCTTTACCTCCGCAAGCGCGGCCGCAAACAATTGCGCGGGGATGATGTAGGGAAGTGGCGTGTAAAGATCCTGCGGCCCGCGTTTGGCTGCCAGATCCAGCGGAAGAATAATGCTATTGCTGAGCCGGTCCGGGCCAAAGCGCTTGACCGCTGCAGTCTGGCTCCTATCGGTGATGATCAGGGTTTCCGTCTCGATCTGGACTAGCCGCTCCATAAGCTGCGCCAGCCCGGCCCAGGTCACGCCTGGCGGCGCAAACAGGAAGACGGGAAACGCCGCCTCCAGCATGGCGATCGGACCGTGGAGAAGGTCGGCGGAAGAAAACCGCTCCGCGACTACGTAGCAAGTCTCCATCAGTTTGAGAGCAAACTCGAACGCGTTCGAGTAATTGAGCCCACGGCCCACAACCAATGCCTGGTCCATGAAGCGATAGCGGCCAGCGCGCGCGGCGATTTCTTCTTCCATCTTCAGCGCCGTGCCTGCCTGCTCCGGCAGGCGCCGCAAATGGTCCAGCTCGATCGCCCCACCCAGCGCATACGCCAACAGATAGAGTATGAGCAGTTGGCCGGTGTAGGTTTTTGTCGCCGGCACGCTCCTCTCCTTTCCTGCACGGACCAGGAACACGTGATCAGCCAGTTTCGCGAGCGTGCTCGACGACTCATTGGTGATTCCGACCGTCATCGCACGTTGCTTGCGCGCTCCTGCCAGGACCAGGTTCGTGTCGGTCGATTCGCCCGACTGGGAGATGGCAACCACCAGCGTGTCGCGCAAGTCCACCTGTGCGTCGTACAAAGTGTAAATGGACGGTGCCGCCAGCGAGACCGGAATCCCCGTCATGATCTCCAGCAGGTAACGGCCGAACTGGGCGGCATTGTCGGAAGTTCCGCGGGCCACCAGCACGATCAGCCGCGGCTTTTTATGGGCGAGGAGGCGCCGCAAGCGGTTGCTCGTCGGCAACTCGGATTTCAGAGTGCGTTCCAGCACTGCGGGTTGCTGCCGGATTTCCTGCAACATCTTGGAGGTGGTCATGGTTGCGGACCCAGTGTGCACATGCCGCTTGGATTAGGCAACGGCTGAATCCCGGCCGCGAGGGCTATTGTGAGGCAGATACGCCCACCATGCAGACACGGAGTCACGGAGAAGTTGAATCTCCGCGTCCCTCCGTGGGCTCCGCGCCTCCGTAGTTAATGCACACATCTGAAAGGCCCTGATTATCGCGACAGCGTAGCGGTCACTTGTGGCTGCGTACCGGCGGCGACCTCGAGTTGGGTCACCCAATCCGCGTATCCCGGCATCACTACCTGAACCGAATGTGTTCCCGGTTGCACTTTGATCACTGCAGGCGTTTGGCCTGACAGGGAAGAGTCAATAAATACCTGCGCACCGCTCGGCGTAGAATCCACACTGACGGCGGTCGTCGACGTGGGGGGCAGTGCTGTTACTGGAACAGCCCACTCCGGGGTGGCTGCGGGCTGGGCGGCGCTTTCACTTATTGTCGCAGTTTCCAGCGGGAGCGGTTTTCCCTTATGCGGCTTCGGCGGGTGCCGCGTCTTCTCAATCTCGACCGCTAGTTCTGCCGTGGCGGTCATCGACACCACAATGTATTCCCGTTCTTTCTTGTCCCGTTCCGGAATCCGCAGCAGCAGCTTGTCCTTCTTAAGCCGAAACTCCGCCTCCTCGCCCACCGGAAGCAGCGCCGGATGTTTTTCATCCACTGGCCGGATCCGGTAGGTGACGCGGTCGCTCTTTACGATGTACTCCTGGCAAAGCAGCTCGTGTGATTTCCGGTGCTCCGCGCCCGTGATGAGCGCGCCGGCAAGCGTGGGCCCGCTCTTCTCCGCGTACCCGCACGCGACGCTTTGCATGTCCACCAGTACGCCCTTTTGCCGGTATGCCGGTTCCTTCCCAAACGCCGTGCCGGCCAGCGCTACCGCCAACCACCCGCAAAAACCAATTTCAGCTAACCGTCCGCACATAGTCGTGTTCTCGTGACCCGCATTTCTTACCGCCGGTTGACGCGGAGGCACGCGGATAAGTACAGAACTGGTCCCTCGATCCGCGTCCATCCGCGTAAATCCGCGGTAAGGAGTAGATGTTCGCAACATCATAAGCGCGCCTGCTCAGACTTCAACCCTGGAAGTACACCGCAGAACCCAGACAGGC
This sequence comes from Terriglobales bacterium, assembly GCA_035639935.1. Taxonomy (GTDB): domain Bacteria; phylum Acidobacteriota; class Terriglobia; order Terriglobales; family Acidobacteriaceae; genus JAHFUA01. The sequence goes on along the minus strand of DASQXC010000331.1, from coordinate 157 downwards.
ATCGTCCCCGTTTTTCGCGTCCAATAAGTCATGCCGCTGTTGGCCAAGATCGCGCTGGCCGTCTTTGCAGCATTGTTGGCGTATTTGATCGTGATTGGCGGCCTGGCGGTCTATCGGGGCGTCTTTCACGAAGTCTACAGTAAACATCTGGGCGAAT
>DASQXC010000330.1:0-11953 GCA_035639935.1 Terriglobales bacterium | reverse complement strand
GGCAGCACTTTGCGCGTAGGTAGCAATCTGAGAGGTGTTACAGGTCGTGACGCTGACCGGGATCGTATACCAACCAACGACGGTTCCAGTTAGCGAGGTCTGCCCGTAAGAGTTTTCCTGGATGAAGCTGTTGAGTGTACTGCCTGTGCCGAAGAACGTATTCTGCACATCGGCGACCGTGTAGGGCTGGACAACATCATCTTGAAAATTAACGAGAATGACTAACGTGGATTGCGCCCCGAGGGTGTTGGGCACGGGAATTGACGTTGTTGGCGTCGTCGAACCACCGCCCGTTTTCTTAACGTTTGTGTTCCCCGAATAGAGGATCAAACTGCCGCCCGATAGCTGGCCATCGGCGCGGACGTGGTCTCCGGTCAGAAGATGTGTCGGCGGCTCCTTGACGAAGTGAAGCGGAACCCGAGTGCCGTCGGCCAGCTTCAAATGGTAGGAAAGGTGACTCCGATCCTTGAAATCCTGATGGAGGATTTCGAGCTCGCCTTCGAGTTGGACCCCTTGGTTCTCAATTTGCCCGAGGGCGGCTGTGCTGCCGAGCACTGTCAGAACGCCCCAAACGAATGCGTTTACAAGGGTGGACGTAAGCTTTCGAACGTCTCTCGTATGTCCCAAGTTTCTCTCCTCGCTAACTGGCGAATGACGCGGCAGGAGCCGCATGCAGCAGGCTGCTCGCTGTCTTTTCTTTTTTGTTCAGGCTGGAATTACGGGAAAAGGGCGCGTGGGCTGGGGCAATCTTAAGCACCCTCAGAGTGGCCTACTTTCTTCGGATACACCCTCGTCGTCCCCAGCGCGTTAAGCAGACCCCAACGAAGCCGGTTTGCTTCGTTGGGGTCTCGGGTGCCGGCTCGCTTCGGGTATCCACCGAAGGCATGGGCCATCGAAATTGTTCAGTTGAGTTGCTGTTCGCTGATGCACACAAATTGCCATCACCGCTGAACCGCGTGGATCAGCCTTAAGCTGTTGTGTGTTTTCAAGTGGGGAGGGTCAATCCAGTCCCGCTGCGCTTCACCAGCGAGAACATTTTTCTTGAGGGATGTAAATGCCGTTAAGGTTTTTCACCGGGGTGTTTCCACCCCGGCAAACCAAAACGCTGGGGATTCGGGTCTGCGGATTTGCTTGCGTAGCCGGAGCAGAGACGATCCGGTCTGGCTATGTCTGAGTAGGCGTCCTTTTCTCCTCGTGTGCAACTGTCTGCACTCCGAATATGTAGGAAGACACAGAGGGCATGGCAAGATCTGAGCAAGGACTGCCGTCAACCGATTCGCGCTGAGCCGTTTGCTGATGAGGAACTCCAAAAGAAATTTTGGAACCCGAGATGCGCCACACGCTTTGCACTTTGTGCCTTGCTGGAAAGTGAAGTTACCAAGTCTCCTTTCCCGCTTGGGCTGTTACCGTGACGATTAGAACGATTAGCCTGATTGCTTTGGCTCTGGCGGTGTCACTGCCCGTTGGGGCGCAGTCCTTTCAAGGCAGAACCACAAAACCCGGCGTTCTGGAGACCCCGGCGGCGGTCAAATCGAATACCGCTTCAGGCTCTCTGGTTGTGACGCTGGAAGTTCGAACGGCAATACTGCTCACAGTGACCACCCCACCCAGCACCGACTCGGGCGGAGGCCTATCTCAAGCATCAGTCGCCGCGAACTTTACGCCTGACGCAATCGACTACCAGGCCGAGTTCACAACCCTTGCAATCACGACCAGCAACCCTGACCTCACCGGGTATCGGCTGTTTGCACGCCTCGCCCCGACCATCAACGGCACAGCCGCCATCGATGGAATTGCGCTTTCTCAGCACGATGTACTGATCAGCGACCAGTTGCCGTACGGGCAAGATCAAACCCATGCCCTCAGTGTCAATTTTGCAATGGCGGCTGCTCCGCTGTCTGTCGTGCTTACTGCGAGACCGAGATAGCCGCCTTGTCAACCAGGTATTTCAGAAGTTCCGGGTTGCTGATCACGATCGTGGCGCCCGCGACGCTCATCGGTTCGCGCGGCATCTGCACACGCCCGGCCGGTGCTTTTATTCCGGGCGGCAAGTCGGAGATTGGCAGCAGTCGTACTTCAACTTCTCCCGCCGGAAGTTGCCGCAGCATGAAGCTTCCGTCGGCATCGGTGGTTGCCACGCCCTCACCGGCCATGATGCGAATCCCCGCCAACGGCTTGAGAACCGCCGCGGCGGAGTGATCCTGGGCCTGGCGGGTGGGGTTGTCCGGCTGCATCGCAGGCTGTGTCGTTGGCCTCAATTGCGCAGCTTTCTTGTGCGGGTTTGGCGGCGCGTCGGCGACGGTCTTCAGGTACACGTGTCCTGACAAGGACCGCAGCGCGCGCAGGGGGATATCGCGAACCACGGTACTGGTAGGACCCAGCCGCACCCGCATGGAATCTGGAGGAACTATGAAATTAGCCGGCACCGTCGCCGGTTCGACCGTCAGGGTATAGTCACCGGGCGGCAGATCGTCGAACTCGAATTCTCCTGCGGAATCTGCCGCGGTGACTCGATGCAGATTGGAGCCCTGCAACATAAGCTGGACGCCGCGCAACCCCGGCGCATCCGTTCTGCGCACCCCTCCCATCGCATAATCGTTGTATACCGTGCCCATGAGGCGAGCGAAATCCACTATGCCGAAATCAGCTTCGGCGGTTCGCTTCTCCAGTAGTTCAACCTCGGCAACCACGGGCGTGGTGACGCGTACATTGTGGTTGAACTGCGCCAGGGGCAACTGCAGCGTGTGCCGGCCGGACAAGACACGCGGAAACTCGTACTGCCCTTGGGCGTCCGTCACTGCAACCCGGGCGCCGTCAAGTTCCACCCGCAATCCCGCGATTCCCGCCTCGCCCTCATTGAACGCTCCGTTCGCATTCACGTCGCGGAAGACGCGTCCCTGGATGGTGTGCCAGCGCCGTGCGGGCAAAATTCTGGCGGGAGACGCCCGGAACGTCTTTTGCGCGCCCACCGAGAACACGGTGCTGCGCTGCAACCGGCTCTGGACTGAGTCGTACAGGAACATACTTGTAAGCGAAGACTGAAGCTCGAACGACGGGCTCGCCTCATACAGCAGCGCATAGCCGAAATTCTTGTTATTCGATCGCTGCACACCCGACAGCGCGCTGTGCTGATAGGCGAAAGTGGGCCGGAACTGCAGCTTGCGCGAGAGATACAGTTGCAGGCACGCGGAGGCTTCTGTGTCGGTTGGCTGCAAACTGCGCAGGATCGCCAGCGCCTCGGGCGGCAGGTTGGGTGAATTCACAAAAGCCGGCGGGTCCTCGAGAAACAGTTGCTGGAGCGCGGGAGAAAGCAGCCCCAACTGGCCATTGAGCAGGCTGGCGAGCGACTTGGAAGTGCGCCGATGCTGGAAGTTAAACCAGACGGAGTGGCCTTTGAATGGCACGCTGACACTGTCGCGGACGCTCAGGTCGGATGCTGTCCTGAGCTGCAGAGGATCGCGCAGTTGGCCCACATCCAATTGCACCGTGTTAGCGGCGTGACCGGGGAGTTGTGAGTTCAGTGCGACATCAAACCGGTTTCCATGCTGCGAGGTCGATGTGTCTCCGCGGGTTTCGCTGTAGCTGTAATTCAAGCTGAGGGCCTCGCCCGGAGTAAGCAAGAGCGTGACGTTGGGATTGACAAGGTCGCTGCTCACTGCCGAGGACTTGTGCAGCACACTGGCTCCCGAAGCATGCTGGTAATAGACACCGCTGTCCACTTGCCGCGTAAATCTATATCTCGCTGCAGAGGTCATCGACGACTTGCTTGCGGTAAACATCTGCAGCCGGTTCAGAGGAAAGTCCGAGGAAGTCCTGCTGGCGGCGACGAACGCCGACCAGTCGCCGGCGGCATAGGTGACGGCGCCCTGCGCCATTCCACCCTGCGTGCTCGCTCCCCCGGAAGCCTGAACCAGCACATGCCGCGCCGGCCGGAACAGAATCCCAGTCGTGTCGAATGCAGCTAGCTCTCGCGCGCCCGTGGAGAGCTGCGAAACTGGCGAAGCATTCACCATGGCCGCCGTCGAGTAGAGTTCGAAGCTGTCACTACGCGTGTGGCTGAAGGTGAACCCGGCAACGTCCTTGGTGCCGGTAAGAGTCAGGTAGTAGTACGAAGGCGTGGCCCCGGCGAAGACTTCGTACGAGTTCGCGCCCGCTTGCAGCAGGAAATCTGCACCGCGCAGTGCCACGGCATTCGAGTTGGGCAATGGTGCTATTGATCCGGTGCCGTTCACGTGGAGTGGGAAATCGAGAACATTGATGGCAGATCCTGGCCGCCTGTACTGGACCGACCCAGCAGGCAGATTGAAACCCGGTGCGGATGCGCCCAGGGTGTCGGTGGCCTGGGTACGAATGCTGAGGTGTCCCGGCCCACTGTTCTGCTCCCACGAGAACTGGTGTTGCAGGAACAGTCGTGAGTTCCCCGAAGAATCATTAGCGTACTGCGAGGATGATCCAAAACTGCCGTAGCCGGCGTATTGCGCGGCCTCCGCCAAATGCGGGGCCGGACGAGTGGCTGGAGGCTGCACAACGTTTATGCGAAATGCGATGCGGCGACCCGCGACCCACGCGAACGCGGCGGTTTCGCCCCGTGCCAGCCCAAACAGGCGAACGTTGTCCCCAGAAATCTCTGCGCGGGAGATGGAGTCGTCAACGACCACCACTTGGGATACGCCAGGAAGAGAAATGGTGCGCGCATCCTGCCAACTGATCTCGACCACTTCCGGCGGCGCCACCTCAGCCACAGCGCTTAAGCTGCAGACCAGCACGCAGAGCGACACGGCGATTCGCAGGAGTACCGAGTACTGAGTACTTAGTACCGAGTACCGAGTACCGAGTACCGAGTGGAAGTGGCTGCCGAACTCTGTCCGCGGTACTCGCACCTCGGTACTACCCTGTGGCCGGGGGAGTGGCATAGCTCATCGCACGCTGGCTGCGGTCGAGGTTACGGTAAAGGGGAATTCCTCGGTGTACAGCTTGTCCTGGCCGTACAGCAGCGTGAGGATGGCTTTGTAATTGCCGGGCGGCAACGACCCCGCCCACGGCACCTCGATCCAGTCCTTCTGGCCCGGCAGGAATCGCTTCGACTCAGCTTCCGCCCGCGCCACCAGTTTGTTGGTGGCGTCCAGGATCGCCAGCTTTGGCTGTGGGAACAGATGCGTGTTGCTGTTGTTATTCATGAGGAATTTTAGATTGAGGTTCCGGTTCGCAGCAGGAGGCGACAAGGTCGCGTCGGATACCGCAACGCTTTCGCGCTCGGTTTTCGCCGCCGTGAGCAGAATGATCGACCCCAGGCGTATGTTCGCGTACAGCGCCTTGCTTTGCGCGGTGGCCTCTCTCACCAATTCCGGCTTGGACTCCAGGAAGAGAACGGCATAATAGCCGCCCTCCACATCCACAGGCGGAGTGATGGTCACTTTCACCTTGCTTGTGCCGTGCGCGGCCACGGTAAAGTTGCGCGGCAGGAGTTCGATCCAGTTGGAGGCGGAGTGGGGAAGCGTCCCCGGAGGGCCGAAGATTTTTTCGTTTTTTTCGTTGTACCAGAGATCGCTGACCGTGGCCCGCATCACCACCGGGTTGGGACCATCGTTGGAGACGCCGACCTCGAATTGAATCGGTTGGCCGGGGAGGAACGTGGCCTTCACCTCGGCCGGCGCCAGCCCCAGCGATTGCCCCATGGCATTACCTGCGAAGAGCATCGCCAGCACGGCCATGATAACCATGGATCCTGCATAGCTAATGTCCTTTTCGGGGCTGTCATCCTGAGCCGTGCGAGGGAGCCCGCTCTGCGGGCGACCGAGCGCGAGCGAAGGATCTAGATGCTGTCGCTCGAGCCCATGCGTTTCGTTGAGGCGAACATCGAGCGGGGATTCCCATCTTTCGAATCCCCTCTTGCCAACTGTCCTGCGCCCTTGGGCCCGAGGAACCGTACGGGCCGGGTTCAGCCCGGTCAAGATTCTTCGCTCGCTCAGAATGACAGATTGGAGAGAAGAAGACGACGTCTGCGCGTTTGAGCTATTCATCATGGCACCGTTAGTGTGTAAGTGAGTGTGGCCGTGTCCGCGCCGGTAAAGGCGGACGCCCCATTGGCGTTGGAAGTGAAAAGACCCAGGTATCGAGTGAGAGCGGTGGCCGAAGCGGCGCTGGTCGTAAATACGCTTGGAGATCCGGAGGACGTGGAGATGGCCGTGTAAGGGCCGCCGGATGCCGTTGCGTCCTCGAGCGCCAGGATCGCAGCATGGGCGAAATTGCTGCTCACATAGGCCTTCACCGTTCCCGACGTAGAAGTGAAATTGGAAAATGAGGGAGTGATGACGTAGGGGGTCGTGTAGATCACCCCTCCCGAAGCGGAAACCACGCTGAGCCCGCTGGCGGGAGAGATTCCCAGCCCGTTCACGCTTCCATAGTTGGTGGAGTAATCGCTGGCCGGCGAAATCGTTAGTCCGCTGGGAGCGGAAGCTAGAGTTAGCTGAACCGCCGTTTGCTCGGTCATGTTGGGCGTGAAAGTTGCTGTGGCGGTGTGACTCGTATTGTTCAGGTCTGTGGCCTTGTACGTCAGGGTGACCCAATCAGTACCCGTAAACGCTGAAGCGCCGTTGACCGCACCCACCAGTGTGCCGATCGTGGCAGTTACTGTTGAATTGTTGGGAACCGTCGCCGAAGTGACAAGCGTAGGCGAACTGGAACTGGTTGAAACGGTGGTGAAATTCGTGGAAACCGAGCAGGAAGTATTAGTGGCACAGCTCTTGGCCACCAGCACTGCCGGGTGAGCAAAGTTCGTTGATACGTACGCGGTGACCTGGACAGCAGCCGATGAGCCCCATCCCGTCAAAAAAATGCTGTAGGGCGAAGTGTAAAGGGCGCCATTGGAAACCGCTGTCGTGATGATCGAAACGCCGCTGCCTGGGCTTCCAATCCCCAGGCCATTGACCGTTCCCAGATTTATGTTGAAATTTGGCGCCGTGCCGGCCACGGTTGCGCCGCCGGCGCTTGTTTGCACCGTGATCGTCGCCGCGCCCCAGGCTTGGCCGCCCAGAAGCGACAACAACAACGCCGCAAGGAGCGGCGCGGCTCCGCGGGATGTCGTTCGTCCTACCATTCCCCTGCTCTACACTCACAGAACCAACGGCCTGGCTCCCAGGAAGCGGCGCGGGAGTCAGGCCGGCGCGGGTGCCCCAGCCTTGGCCTCTTTTGCCCAGGGGTGGGGGCGACTTGCTGCCTTACTGCACGGTCAATGTATAGGTCACTGTCGCCGAATCCGAGCCTGTCAATCCCGACCCGTTGTCCGGTGCCACCGAAACGCCGATATAGCGCGTGAGAGCAGTACCGCTGGTCGCGTTCGTCACCACGGTTGTCTGCGACCCCGAATTGGTGGACATCGCGGTGAGGCCCGCGATCGAGCCAGGTGTGCCGTTTGCCTGCACGATCGAGAGGTTCGACTTGGCGAAATTGGAGGACACTTACGCGGTTAACGTATTCGTGCTCGCCGATTGGCTGGTGAACACGGGTGTGATCTGGTAATCGGCGTAATAGGCCGCATTGGTGACCCCAGGCGTGGTCGGGGCAAACTGCGCACCGCAGGTGGGCGCACTGATGCCTAGTGCGTCAACTGTGCCGAAGCTCATGCTGTAATCACCACCGCCACCGGCGCTGACGCTGCAGGGCGTGCTGCCGAGCAATCCCGTGGCTAACGTAAGCCGAACAGCTTTCGCTACCGTGACGCTGACGACTAAGGTCGGGGAAACTGTGTTGGTTCCCGTCGCTTGGGTTGCTGCAAATCCTGCCGTGGCCAAAAACAATGTGGCAACTACCAGCAGGAGGGCTGTAGTTCGGGCTGCCATCTGACTTTCCTTTCTCGCAGGATGATTCTTGCCTCCCCCGGAGTCCGCGAAATGCCCCTTGTGCTGTTGAAAACGGAAACCAGGGGACAGAGCCGATTGTGAGGGGAATAGGGTAACCTCGGCAAAATTACCTAAGTACTATGACCCTTAACTTGGATTGTTCACCAGGTGGAGCAAGCCTTTATTTAGGCCTACATGGCAGTCAGTTGCCGCAATAGCCTCTCGCGAAACCGAGATTCCTCTCTGGGGCGGGCTCGCGATGACAAACATAAAACGCTCTGAACGGCACGGCTGTGAAGTCGTGCCCTGACACGTGTTGCCTCACCACAGGGTCGATGCCGTCCTAAGAAAAGCTAGAATTCGAATGCATGCCGGAGGAAGCGTTCTACATCGAGGCCCGCTGCGGGTCGGCGCGCGCGGGGCGGCTGCGCACGGTGCATGGCGACGTCGAGACACCGGTCTTCATGCCGGTCGGAACCCTGGCCACAGTCAAAGGCGTGCCGCAGGAGATACTGGAAGAACTCGGCGTCGAGATCCTGCTGGCCAACACCTACCATTTATTCCTTCGTCCGGGCACGGAAACCATCAGCAAGCTGGGCGGGCTGCACCGGTTTATGAGCTGGAACCGGGCCATCCTGACCGACTCCGGTGGCTACCAGGTCTTTAGCCTGAGCAGTCTCCGCAAAGTGCGCGAGGAAGGAGTCGGGTTCCGCTCACACCTCGACGGGGCGCTGCACTTCCTGAGCCCGGAAATCGCCACCGCGGCGCAGATCGCACTGGGCGCCGACATCATCATGGCCTTTGACGAGTGCACCGAGTATCCAGCGGATCACGACCACGCCCGCAAGTCCATGGAGATGACAGCGCGCTGGGCGGAGCGCAGCAAGAGGTATTTTGAGGAGCACAAGCAGGAAGCGCCGTGGCGGGACGTTTCACGTTTCGCGTTTCACGTTTCAAATAACAGCGCGCACTCGGAAAACGTGAAACGTGAAACGCGAAACGAATTCCAGCTTCTCTTCGGCATCGTACAGGGCGGCATGTATCCCGACCTCAGGCGCGAGTCCGCCGAACGCACAGTCGCGATCGGCTTCCCGGGGTACGCCATCGGCGGCTTGAGCGTGGGCGAGCATCGCGCGCTCACGCGCGCAATGGTCGAGGCCACCTCGCCGCATCTGCCGGCGGACCAGCCGCGTTATCTGATGGGCGTGGGCACCCCGGAGGAGATCGTGGAATACGCCGCTCTGGGCATCGACATGATGGACTGTGTGCTGCCCACGCGGGCCGCCCGCCACGGGCTTCTGTACACATCCGAGGGCAAGCTGGCGATCAAGAACGCGCGCTTCGCGCAGGACGAAGGTCCGGTTGACCCGTGCTGCGGCTGCCGAGTGTGCGCCCGCTACTCCCGCGCCTACCTGCGGCACCTCTACAGTTCGAACGAGAGTCTCGCGGCCCTGCTGAACACCCTGCACAATCTGGCCTTCTACCTTGACACAATGCGGCAGGTACGGCAATCTATCAAAGCTGGGCTTTTGAAAGAATTTCTTTCCGAGGTCCGATCGCACAGCCTGAACTCCTCCGCCCACGGGGAAGAACTACCAGATACGCTCTTCTGAAGTTCAGTTCCTCTGCGCTCTCTGCGTTAAGAAATCCAACGCAGAGGTCGCAGAGAGCAACCGGGCTTGAGATGAGCTGGAGAGCTTCGAACGCAAGCAGTTTGATGGACCTACAGCTTACCGGCAACCTCAACCTGATTCTGGCACAGGGCCAGAGCGCCGTCTTGTGGCTGCCGCTGATCCTGATTTTCGGGGTTTTCTACTTCCTGCTGATCCTGCCGCAGCAGCGCCGGCAGAAGAAATGGCAGGCCATGCTGGGGGCGCTTAAAACGGGGGACCGAGTGACCACCAGCGGCGGCATCCGCGGCACCATCATCGCACTGCGCGACGACACGCTTCATCTGCGCGTGCCTCCCGACAATCTGCGGATCGAAGTAACCCGTGCCTCCGTCGTATCTGTAACAGTGCCTGATGAACAGGGGAAATGAGTACCGAGTTCCGAGTACCGAGTGGACGTCCTGAAGCCAAGACTCGGTACTGGGTACTTGGTACTGAGTCATGACAAAGAATCTCTGGATCAAGACACTCTTAATCGTAGCCGTCCTGCTTGTCTTCCTTTACGGCATCCTTGGGATACCGCAGAAGCTGAGCGGCCAAGGCTTAGCAGCGGCGATTCTGCAACGCATTCACCTGGGCCTGGACCTGAAGGGCGGCACACACCTGATCCTGCAGGTCATGGTGAACGACGCCGTGAATGCCGACACCGACCGCGCCGTTGAGCGCTTGAAGGAAGACCTGCGCAGTCGAAACATCAGCTATACCGATATCACCAAGCCCGACCCGGCCAACCGCCCAGAGCAAATCGTGCTGAAAGGTGTGCCACCGGAGGCCAGTGGCGATCTGCGCAGTATCGTGCAGGACCGCCTGCCCGAGTACAACCTGAACTCCCAGGCGGAGAACAACTGGCTGTTGGAGATGAAGCCGACTGCCGCGTACGACTTGAAGAACCGGGCGGTGACACAGGCCATCGAGACCATCCGCAATCGTGTGGACCAGCTCGGTGTCTCTGAGCCGACCATCCAGGAACACGGCCTCGGCCAGTACCAGATCCTGGTGCAACTGCCGGGGGTGGATGACCCCGCGCGCGTGAAGCAGATCATCCAGTCCACGGCCATGCTCGAGATCCGCCAGGCGATGAGCGGTCCCTATGCCAGCGAGCAAGAGGCCCTGCAGGCCAACGGCGGCATGTTGCCCCCCAATACTGTCCTGCTGAAAGGGCGCAGCATCGGGAGCACGGGTGAGACGCAGGAGGCGTATTACATCGTGTCGCGATCCTCGGCGGTCAGCGGCACCGACCTACGCCAGGCGCAGCCCTCGCGCGATGAGAACGGCCGTCCCGACGTGACCTTTATTCTTACCGGCGAGGGCGGGCGGCGGTTCGCCAACTTCACCGGTTCCCATGTCGGCGACAAGCTGGCCGTGGTGCTGGATAACAAGGTCATGGAAGTAGCGACCATTCAGGAGCAGATTCACGATACTGGCCGCATCACCGGCGCGTTCACCGAGCAGCAGAGCAAAGACCTGGCCATGGTCCTGAACTCGGGCGCATTGCCGGCCTCCATCCGCTACCTGGAGGAGCGCACGGTGGGGCCGTCGCTGGGCGCCGATTCCATCCGCGAAGGGGTGCGCGCCGCCATCATCGGCATGGCGGTCGTGCTGGCCTTCATGCTGGTTTACTACCATGGCGCGGGCATCAATGCCAATGTTGGACTCATTCTGAATCTGGTGATCCTGCTGGGCTTCCTGGGGTTCAGCGGAGCCACACTTACTCTGCCCGGGATTGCGGGAGTGATTCTGACCGTGGGCATGGGGGTAGATTCCAACGTGCTGATCTTCGAGCGTATCCGGGAAGAAATCCGCAACGGCAAGACCTCGGCGTCCGCCGTGGACCAGGGATTCTCGCGCGCCTGGGTCACAATCATTGATACCCATGTAACTACGATTGTCTCGGCGGCCATCCTGTTCCTGTTCGGCACCGGGCCCGTGAAAGGCTTCGCGGTGACCTTGACTTTTGGCCTGCTGGCCAACCTGTTCACCTCGGTGTTTGTGTCGCGAGTGATCTTCGACGCGGTACTGAACCGGAAAGCACGGGGAGAAGCTTTAAGCATCTGACCATGGGGTCATCGGGTGATCGGGTCATCGGGTGATTGGGCAAAATGGGTAATTTGGTAATTAGGTGGTTGCGCACCGTGTAGAGACGCAGCATGCTGCATCTCTACAAAGATGCGGTAGAAGAAGGTTTGTGAAAGGGCACGGCTTCAGCCGTGCCGCAAAAAGCGTCCTTAAGACGGGGCTTTGGAGTGTGCGTGAGAACTGGCTTCACGCAGACGAAGTGCACCGAACTATATCAATCCAGCCCGCGAAGCGGGCGGAATATAGTAGCCCAGCCCGTAAGGCCTGGGTAAAGTGGGAAAGACGATCCGAGTGCCGTAGGCACGGTACAGTTCTCACACACACTCTTTAGCCCCCGAAGGCACTCAATAAGGCGAACGAAGTGGAATT
>DASQXC010000329.1:0-3742 GCA_035639935.1 Terriglobales bacterium | reverse complement strand
CTCGTCAGCCACACTATGCCCCAGGCGACGGGCATTGCGGGCTCCCACTTCCGCAGAGATCGCGATGTCGCCTGCACCTCCGTCGGCGGAAGGAAACGAAAGGACGTCGGTAACCTTATTCTGCCGACGAAAGCGGCGGTTCAGGCGGCGGATCTGCGCACTAGAGGTAATCAACACATCTACTTCGCCAGCCACCCCAGCGGCACGCTGTGCCTGAACAACGAATCGCTCGAGCGCCTTCGCACTCACGCCTTCCAACTTGCTATCGAGGATCACCAACTCAAGCCTAAAGCAAATGGGAGGGCCGACGATGTGGCCCTCCCATGATTCGCCCTGATTAATCCTGCCCAGTCAGCTCTTGCTTTGCTTCCGGCCTGGGGAGCTCTCTCTTGCCGTTGGTTCTTGCCTCGCCGTTGTGCACGACCAGCGGCGTCTGGCTCTCGCGCGCCTTGAAATCGTCATAGGCGCGGATGATACGCTGCACCAGCTGATGCCGTACCACGTCCGTCTCGTCGAAATAAGTGAAGACCACACCTTCGGTATTCTTCAGGATTTCGATGGCCTCCAGCAGACCACTGCGGCGGGCGCCGCCTGGGAGGTCTATTTGGGTTACGTCGCCGGTGATCACGGCTTTGGAGTTGAAGCCGAGTCGAGTGACGAACATCTTCATCTGCTCCGAGGTGGTGTTCTGCGCTTCATCGAGAATGATGAACGAATCGTTCAGGGTACGCCCGCGCATGAAGGCGATGGGGGCGATCTCGATGACGCTCTTCTCCAGATAACGGTCCACCTTCTCCGGATCCATCATGTCGTAGAGTGCGTCATAGAGCGGGCGCAGGTAGGGATCGATCTTCTCCTGCAGCGTTCCCGGCAGGAAGCCCAGACGTTCTCCCGCTTCCACTGCGGGGCGCGCCAGAATGATGCGGTCCACCTTCTTCGCCAGCAGGGCGGAGACCGCCATCGCAACCGCCAAGTAAGTCTTGCCCGTGCCCGCCGGCCCGATGCCGAACACCATGTCATTGCGCTCGATAGCTTCCATATAGCGGCGCTGGTTCATGCTCTTGGGCGTGATGGGCCGCTTGCCGAAGGAGCGGGCGCGTCCGGCTTCAGCCAGCGTGCGCAGCGACACTGTCCGATCGCTGGTTACGATCCGCAACATGGAGCCCAAGTCGCCGTTGGAAAAAGTGTGGCCGGTTCCCATGAGATGCCGGTAATCAGAGAAGACCTGCTCGGCGCGTGCCACATCTCGAGCAGCGCCTTCAATGACCACGGAATCAGCCTTCAGGTCAATGGTGACGTTCAGCCCGTCTTCGATAAGGTGCAGGTTCTCGTCACGGGCACCGAAAAGAGTTTCGATATTGGGTGTGATCTCGACGTTCTTTTTCATTTAAGGATAAAAGCTAACCTCCCTGACAGCGCCCCTCGGCGTCAGTCCCATAAAACACATTCCTCGACACATGAGCTTGGATCTGGTTGGAAGAATGAGAAGGGTTTGCGCGTTCGCACACGTTGAAACGACTATCACTGCCCGTAGGGTAATCCCCAGGGGTGGTGGAGTCAATAACGCTCAAGTAATCCTCAACCATTACTTTTAGATGTTGTGAGGGTGAAAAAAGGTACGCAGGACAGTGACTGTGGTTCAGGGAGGGGCCGCGTGCACGCACCATCTACACAGATTCTAATGGAACCCGCTCCCTCCCCGGTTTTCCACCGCAATTTAGGCGCAATTCCCTCTCAAAAGGCTGTTGAAGGGACGGGAAGGGTGTGATAGCGTGGACTCGTTGAGCCGGGTAGGAGGTCCACTGAATGTCCACCCAGGTCCGTGACCACCTCATGGCTACCCATGAGGAGTTTCGCCGGTTAGTTGCAGAACATTCCCAATATTCACAACGCCTTGAATCGCTGAATCAGAAGCGCTTCCTCTCGGAAGAGGAGAAGCTGGAGGAAGTTCGCCTGAAGAAGCTGAAACTGCGGCTCAAAGACCAGATGGAGATGATTGAGCGGCAGTTTCGGCAAACAAACCAGGTAGCGTAATCGGCTCGGCACTTCCCGGCCTCTGCCGTCAAGGGAAGTTTTGTACCTTTTGTACCTCACGGCTCGCGCATTCATTCCTGCCTTATCCCGCGGCCAACCCCGATATAATCAAGCTAACTACCGATGGTTCGGGATGGTGTCTATTACGGGCTGGGACTGTGTGTCGCGGCTGCAGTCGTGGGATGGCTCGCTGGCCCTGCCTACACTGTCGCTCCGCTGGTTTTGGCTGCATTCTGTCTATGGTTCTTCCGCGACCCTGAACGAGTGATTCCGCCCGAGGCCAGAGCGGTGGTGTCGCCTGCAGACGGCAAGGTGACTGATGTCTCCAGAGTGGAGTTCAACGGCCGGCCTCATACCCGTATCAGCATTTTTCTTGGCCTTTTCGATGTACATGTGAACCGCTCGCCGATTGCCGGCGTGATCAGCAACGTCGAATATCGGCGCGGCCGGTTCCGCAACGCCATGAGCGCCGCTTCGGCTGTGGACAACGAGCAGAACATCGTTACTCTCAAGGGGGACGGTCACACCGTGATCTTCAAGCAGATCGCGGGTGTGCTGGCTCGCCGCATTGTATTCACGAAGCGGCAAGGTGAGCGGGTTGCCCGCGGCGAACGTGTGGGCCTGATCAAATTTGGCTCTCGCGCGGAGGTGCTGCTCGATTCCACCGCTGAGATCAAGGTTGGCGTCGGCGACAGGGTACGAGGCGGCTCCACACTGCTGGCGCATCTGCCTCCCGCGGCGAGCGCCGGGCTGCTCGCCAGCGGACAATGCGAACAGGTCGCGCAATGAGCGATGTCCAAATGCCACTGCCGGTTGGACCGGAATTCCGGCGACGCCGCTTGCGGAAGCGCATCTACCTGCTGCCTTCGATGTTCACGATGGGCAACATCCTGCTGGGATACGTTGCCATCTCGCAGGCGTTCCAGGGCAGTGCAGCCGAGTCATGGCACTTCGACAACGCAGCCAAGGCCATTGGATGGGCAATTTTGCTCGACATGCTCGATGGCCGATTGGCGCGCCTCACACAGACCAGCAGCGACTTCGGGCGCGAATTGGACTCGCTGGCCGACGTGATCAGCTTTGGCGTCGCCCCCGCGCTGCTGGCCTGGAACTGGGGGTTTCGTACGCTGCCTGCCGGCCCCTACGCCGACCTGCGGCTGAACCTGGTGCGACTGGGCTTCGTCGCCAGCTTTGTCTTCCTAATCACGGGAGCGGCACGCCTAGCGCGCTTCAATATCCAAGTCAATCCCCAGCCGTCGAATCCCGGCAGACCGGGCAGGAAGTATTTTGTCGGCATGCCCATCCCGGCAGGCGCCGGCGTCATTGCTGCGGTGGTGCATTTTGCCAAGGGTGACCCGCTGTTCACATGGTGGCTTTCGCTGTTTTGGCTGTTGCTGCTGTTGAGCGCCGGGTTCCTGATGGTGAGCACCTGGCGTTTCTACAGCTTCAAAGATGTTGACCTTCGCTCGCGGCATCCCTTCACCGTCATTGTGCTGGTAGGCGGCCTGATTGCGCTTATCTACCACTTTTCCAGTTACGTGCTGTTCGCGATCGCGCTCTCCTACATGCTTTCCGGGATCTTGGTCCGGCTGTCCTATCTCCTGCGGCGCCGCCGCACCAATCCCAGTCCTCCTGCACATTACACGGAAGCCCCGGAGGTACGATGACACACCGGAGCCACCGCGCCGCCCAGGAACATGCGCCCGCC
>DASQXC010000328.1:0-2850 GCA_035639935.1 Terriglobales bacterium | reverse complement strand
CAATTAGTTCAGGGTGCAAAGGACCCAGTCTAACCGCGTTATCAAATCCCAACTCTTGAGCGTGCCCCATCCGAGCCGGTTTTGCTCGGGTGGGGTCTTTCGCCTCCATTGTCAGTTGGTCGATGCCAGTGCGGCTGCGGCGGCCGAACCAGGGGGGCGACGGACGGGCAGGCGCGGCGGTTTATAAACGGCCATAACACCGTTCATCCTCGCGCACAGAGTCGTGTCATCACCGTCGACGGGGTTGAGACCATTCCGCTTAGGAGGCAATCGTCGCGGGTGCCGCCATCGAGTTACTCAATTCAACAGGTCGCAGGAAAGGTAGACGTGCTGGTCTAGTTAGCGCTCCCAAAAGACGTGGCCGTCGCCGCATCAGTGCGGCAGTTCGGAGGATCCCGCCTCCTGAAGCAGCGGTGGGCACGGTGTAAATGGCAAGACTTCACCGAAGCATCCGAACGAAAGCACTTGCTGAAGCGGTTTTCGGTTTTTTGGCCCTACACCGCAGCGCAGCCGAGCGTCTGGCAGACACGGTAGATGTCAGACTTGCTGCGGCCCAGTTCGGCTGCAATCTCGCCGTAGCTGTCTCCCGCATCGCGCATTTCTTTAATCCGCTTGGCGTGGCGGTCACGGTCGCGACGGACTTTGGGCCTGCCGCCGACTCGACCTTGAGCTTTGGCACGCTCTAGACCCGCACGGACGCGCTCCGATATCCGAACGTGTTCTTGCTTGGCAACCGCCGCCAGTATCCCGATTACAGCATCCTTGAAGATGCCCGTCGAGTCTAAGTATTGTTCCGTGAAGGAGCGCCACGCGACGCCGTAACTGGTCAACCGCTGCAAGTGCTGGAGCGTTTCGACCGTGCCCTCGCGGGAGAACCGATCCAGCGACCAAAAGAGCACAACATCAAATTCTCGACGGGATGCAGCGGCAAACATCGCTTGGAACTGTTCGCGGTCGCTGCGTTTGCCGCTGGCGCGGTCTATGTATTCGCAGACAATCCGCCAGCCTAGCTTGCGGCAGAACTCGCGAAGCTGGCGTAGCTGGTTCTCGACGTCCTGCCCTTTATCTCGGGTGCTCACTCTGGCGTACACTGCAGCATTCATGCCTTATTGTGTCATAAAACATATGTTTTAGGGTACGAAATATTGGAGGGTACATGTTGTTGAAAATTCGAGGTTGCTGCCCCGAGTTTTGCGATAGGTTTTCTGGAACGAGATGATGTGCCACTTAGGTGGTTGCTTACTGCGCAGTTCCAAAATTGCGTTCTGGGACGTTCTGACGCGCCCGCATTTCGCCGCGAGGCCAGCATCATCTCAGCGCATAAATGCGTCTATAGAGCTGCTGGCTGCGAAAGAACGGGGCTTCGAGAAGCTGTTTGACCGCTGCCCGGTGCATATGGCGCAGATAGTTCATCGCGGGGATGAAAAACGTGAGGCTGCTTCGCTCCGAAAATACTGGCGCGCTGCTCGCCCGAGAGCCTCACAATGACCGGACTGGATTGCGGCGGTACCTCCACCCAGGCATCTGCTGTCCGAGGTAGATCGTAGCCAACAAGATTCTTATCGAGGTACTCCACTCTTGCGGCACCCCTGTGAAGTCGAGCACGACGACCCGAGTGCCCTGCTGGGAAATGACATTGTTGTACAGCGCCCAAGGCTTTTCTCCTGCCACGAGCCTGCGGGAGCAGCGAAAGATCACTGCGTTTCCACGGTTCTCGCTCATCACACCCAGCATGCAACCCCCTATCGTTCGGTACGCGGCGGCGATGGAAAAGGCCGCGCTCGTAGACGAGGAGTGCGGCCTAGGGGGTAAAGGGCTTTCTCAAAACTCGATCCGCAATCCCAGCTCGATCCAGCGCGATCCTGACTGCCGGTTCGGCGGCACCAGTTGCGTGCTGATCACCCCGAAGCTGGCCGCGCCCTGGTTCAAGTCGAGGCTGGGATTGGTAAAGTTCACGTTATTGAACAGGTTGAAGAAGTCCACCGAGTAGCGAACCTTCACCCGCTCAGTGGCGCTCGTGGCCTTGCCCAGCGAGAAATCGAAGTTCCAGAAGCCCAAGCCGCGCAGAGGACTGCCGGCGCCCGACCGCGTGTCCTGGCTAAGCAGGAGCTTGCGAAAACTGCAGAAGGCCGCAGCAGGGTCGGCGAACAGATTCAATCCTGTGCCGCCGGAAGAAGTATTCCCGCTGGTGGCCACGCTGGTGCCGCTGCACGTCCCGCTGGCGACGCCCGCGTGCAGGCCAGTGCTGATGCCGCCAAGCGGGATGGCCGGCACGGCGTTGGGGAAGATCTGGCCGCCACCCCAGGCCTGGCTGCCCTCCGTCGCATACACCGGCAAGCCGCTCAGCGTGGTGAAGATGCCGGACATGTACCAGCCGCCGATCACCTTATCGAGGGCGTTGCCGGTCGAGAAGCGGCGTCCGCCGCCGAATGGCAAGTCATAAACGAAATTGCCGTTGAAGACGTGCGTCCGGTCATAGAGCGACGGGCCATAGTCCGTGTCGATGAAAAAGCTATTGGAATAAAAGCCGGCGGAGTTCTGGTTGCGCAAGCCGTTATCCAGAGCTTTCGAGAAAGTGTAGTTGGCGGTAAAGGCAAGCCCATGCGAGGGCCGCTTGTGCAGCGTGACGACCAATCCGTTGTAGTTGGAATAGCCGAGGTACGTGCGCATGAACGATTCCTGCACCTGCATGTTGTTGAAGGTGGGCAAGCTCGCGCTGCGGCGGAATAGGTTCATGCTGGTGAACAGATTGCTCACCAACCCATTCTGGAAGTTGGTGGTGAACGCGCGGGCAAGGCAATCCGTGACCGTCGTTGGCGCGGGGCTCAGGCCGGTGCATGTGGAAGAAGA
>DASQXC010000327.1:0-7596 GCA_035639935.1 Terriglobales bacterium | reverse complement strand
TGTCTCCTGACGAGAAGGAACTCTACCTGATCGATACCTTGAACAATTACCTGCACGTGTTCGACGTCTCCGGGCTGCCAAACAGCGCGCCAATCCAGGTGGCGGATATCCCCCTAACAACCAACTTCAGCAGCGGCCATGAGACGCCCTGTCTGTACGACTGCGCATACGAAGGCTGGTTGCGACATACCCTCGATGGCCAGTACGTGCTGGTGGGTGATTCGGGCAATGTCGTCAGCACCAGCAGCCGTAAAGTGGTGGGGACAATTCCGCAACTGCTGAACACGCGCAAGTTCGTTGAAATCGATTGGCAGAATGGGGCGCCGGTCGCAGCCAGTACACGCCACGGCGTCGGATACGTGAGGTGAGTTGCCCCCGGATAATCAACAAGCGGACAGCTTGCCCGGCCGTGGTGTTTGTCGTGTCCCCCTGAACTGGCTGAGTTGAACGTCATCGGGCAGTAAGTCGGCCCTAGCTGACTGTGGGACCCCCGAGGTGTTATGTTGGGATGGTTTTGAAATCGGCCCGGGAGGACTGCCATGCAACGCAAAGCCAGTGCCGTCTGGAGAGGCGGCTTGAAGGACGGAAAAGGAACGCTTTCCACCGACAGCGGAGCGCTGAAGCAGACGCCTTATTCCTTCAGCACTCGATTTGAGAACCAACCCGGCACCAACCCGGAAGAGCTGATCGCAGCGGCCCACGCCGGCTGTTTTTCCATGGCGCTTTCCAATCAGCTCGGCAGCGCCGGCATGACGGCTGAGAGCATTGAGACCGCCGCCACCCTGACCCTGGAAAAAACCGACGCCGGGTTCACCATCACTGGTATCCACCTGGATGTGAAGGCGCGCGTGCCCAACGCCGATCGCGCTAAATTCGAAGAGGCTGCCACTAATGCGAAGAATGGTTGCCCGGTCTCACGGGTGCTCAACGCCAAAATCACAATGAGCGCGTCGCTCGCGGCCGAGCGCGCCGCTTGAGCGGCGCAGTAAAGATTTCAAACCGCCATCAGCCACGGCTAAAAGCAGACGGCTAGCGGCTGCCACCCAGGGGGGAGCATCGGGCCGCGACTGGCTTTCTCGCGGGAGAGAACGTAGCCGTATACGGCATCGTATCGTTCGACGAGATTTTTCAACCACGCCGGCTCCAGCTCCGCGCGCGGGGTTTGCGACAGCTCGGGAAAGATGAAGACGCTATCGGAGGCGGCGCCGCGCTCAAGCGCCCCGCGGTATGCCGCAGCCGAATGAACGATCACCGCGCTCGCCCGCGTCAGGACAAATTGCTCGGCAGTGCGGAAGGAGCGCTCCAACCAAGAGTGCTGCGCGAGTTCTCCTGCCGCGCCCGCCGCTTGCTCAACAAACGTGCGGATGTCGTACACCAGCCGCGCGCCCGCCCGTACAGCTGCCATTCCCGCGGAGAACGAGTGCGCATGAACGATCTCGAACTTGCCCTCGCTCTCTGCGATCCAGCGCCGCCAGCTCCGCACCTCTCGCCATGCACTGAGCAGCGAAGCCGAAGACGTAGGCGGCGATTGCGCGAGCCAGGCCCCCGGCTCGGCGGGGCCAGAGGGTGTGAACGCCAGGGGCCGCATGGCGGCAGCGCGCTGCACTTCGAGCACAGGCGCGATCACGCCCGGCGTAGGACAAAGGTGCAGCACGCGCCACGGTCGGACCTCGCATTCGGGCCAAGGCCTGCTTAGGCTGGTCGCGGTGCGAGGATCTAACGATGGTGGTAATGGGGCAGGTACAGCGTTCACGAGGCCTCCTTGCGTTGCCGCAGCACGAGATCGGAATAGAGCACGACCTGATTGCGGCCCTGGCTCTTGGCGGCATAGAGAGCGGCGTCGGCGGCCTCAATCAGGTCGCGCTTGAATTGCGCGTCGGTATCGAACACAGCGATACCGATGCTCAGGCTCAGGCGCTCCACCTGGTTTGGCGAGCCGGCAAAAAATTTGGCCTGCTCGACCGCTTTGCGCAAGCGGTTGGCGACGTACACGGCGCCCGGGCCGCTGGTCTCCGGCAGGATGATGACAAACTCATCGCCGCCGTAGCGGGCCACGGTGTCCACCTCGCGCATGTCCTTCATCAGGATGCTGGCCACGTCGCGGAGCCCCTGGTCGCCCACATGGTGACCGTAGCGGTCGTTCAGGCTCTTGAAGCTGTCGATGTCAATCATCAGCACAGCGAATTTCTGCCTCTTGCGCTCCGTACGCTTGATCTCCAGCTCCAACTGCTGCTCGAAGTAGCCGCGCGTCTTCAGCCCGGTCAAAAAATCGGTGAAGGCGAAACGGATGAGGCCCTCGTTGGCGTATTCGCGGGTGAGCATGTTTTCCGCCACCAGCGACATGATCCAGAGCAACTGGGCGTCCTCCCGCGTGAAGGCCTCAGCCCCTGCGAACAGTTGCAGAGAGCCCATTACACGGTTGCTCACCAGCAACGGCAGCACCAGCGCGGAGGCGGATTGCATGGACTCAAGCAGAGCGTCCGCCTGCAGGTTGTGTCCGCGCCCCACCAGCAGCGGACGGCTGTACTTGGTGGCCCAGAAATTCAGGATGTTGCCGCGCGCGTACCGCTCGGGAGGCACGCCCTCCAGCCCGCGCCTTACCCGCGCCTGCACCTGCTCCTGCGATTCATCCCAGAAGTACACGAGCGCGCGCTCGTAGCTCACAATCTCGGCTGCGAAGTCGCACAGCAGATTCAGTGTGGCCTCCAGGTGCGTCTCCAGGCCGCTGAGCATGCTCAACCGCAGCAGGACGTTGATCTCACGCCAGCGCTGCTGGATAGTGTCCTGGCTGATCTCGGAGAACACCTCCACCACAAATTTTTGCGGTGGACAGGAATCGAAAGTTTCGTATCCAGGGGCCATTTACTGCTGCCGCCGGCGCGTAGCGGAGGGACGATAGAACCTCGCCCGCACAGAATGGTCGCCAGGGGTCTCCAAACCTAGTAAAGCACAAGCACTTCCGTTACCAAGAGTTGCGAAATGGCAACGGAGTTCACATCCGGCACCTGAGGAGCCTAAACTGGGCTGCTTCGGTCTTTCCCCCGGAACTGTGCAGCATATAGCCCAGAGAGGTTCCCTTTGACTGCTGTAAGTCCCTGCTTCCGCAACTGAGTATCAGAATCCCGCAATGCAGAAGCCGGATGCTCACGTTGGCCGCTCCGAACTCCGAGCCGCCCCCCGGCCAGGGAAGCGGTGGCCTGACGAAGAACAATTCTTGAGGCTTGCCTCAAAACAGTTGCTATTCGCGTTCAGCTAGGCTACGATACGCGATGGAACTCGGCTTTCCCAGGACCGGGTTTTCCTTCGTCACCAGCTAGCCCGTCTTTCAACCAGTGTCGGCCTGTGTACTTTAGAACCGCGGCGCGGTGTCGTTCCGTGTCGCCACTTCGGAGCTATTTGACATGGCGTGGTACGCTTACTGCATCACTGAGCAGCAGGCCTTCCAGAACGGGACACGCGCGCGCCGGCCGTTTCCCCTCGAGCACCTAAAAGGCATTAACGGAAATCAGGTGCTGGGATATCCCAGCGGCGACTTCGCCGTTATCGTCAGCGAGTACGACCGTGGCGGACCGCTGGACCAGCGTGCCATCCTCGATCACGCGCGCGTGGTGAGCGAATGCTTCCGCAACACCACGGTGCTGCCCTTCCGTTTCGGCACGGTGTTCGACACCGATGAAGCGCTGCGCCGCGCGGTCCGCGCCAATCGCAAGGCCTTCCTGGCCACCGTTTCCCGCTTGCGCGGCAAGGCGGAAATGCACATCAAGGTGCTGGTCAAGGACGGCTCGCTGCGTGACGCCCTCACCGAAGTGGAATTACCGCTTACGCCCGGCAGCGAATATCTGATCAAGTTACGGGAAAAAGCGGCCAGGCAACGTGAGCGGCAGACGCGCGCGCGCGCACTCTCGGTGCAGGTACACAAGCTCTTCAACCCTTTGGAAGAAGATGTCTGCTGCAAGAAGGTTGATTCCGGCGGCATGCTCATCGACATCGCTCACCTGATCGACGGTGATGCAGTGGAGAAATACCAAAGCCGCTACAGCACGGCCGCCCGGCAGTTGAAGGACTGCGAAGTAGCCATCAGCGGACCGTGGCCGCCCTATCACTTCATGCCCGGCAAGCGTCGCAGCGCCTGAGCCACGCTTTCGAGCGCATACTCGCAGTCCGCATAAGGCCCGGCAAACGGGCAGCTTTGAAACTGCATCTAAAAGCCCAGTCAGAAATCCATCCGGGGCCAGCCTACCTTGATGGGGACGCAACCCAAGATTCTCGTAGTGGACGACGAGGCCAGCGTGTTGTTGACGATGACCTCAATCCTGCGCCAGGAAGGTTATGACGTAGACGGCGTAGCAGACGGAGCCTCCGCCCTCAAGGCCATTCGCGAGCGTTATTACGACCTAGTTCTCACCGACCTCAACATGCCTGGTGTGGACGGGCTGGCTGTACTGGCCGAAGTGCGCAAACGTTCGCCGCGTACTGTCACCGTTGTGATCACCGGTTATGGTTCGACCGAATCGGCGATCGAGGCAGTCCAACTTGGAGCGTATGAGTACCTGCAGAAACCGACGGAAGTCGCAGACCTGAAGCTGGCAGTGAAGCGTTCGCTGGAGCGCAAGCGCCTATCGGAGATTGATACGCTGTATCGCGTCACACAGGCCATCACCAGCACGCTGGACATTGCCACGATCGCCGGCGAGGTAGAACAGGCGGTGCGCAACGTACTGGGTGTCCGTAACGCCTCGCTCGTGAGCTTTCAGCGCGACCGCATACCTGCTGACTGCCGGAAAGAATTACGGCAATTGCTGTTGGATGAAACGGTCATCACTTGGCTGTCACGAGGTGAGAGCATTGTCTCGCTAGAAGGCAATGGCGCTGCGCCACCCGAGCAACGTGGGTTTGGCGGGAACGCCGTCGCGAGTTGGGCTTCTGACGCAGGCGTCCTGTCCTATGCCTTCGTTCCGGGAGTCGCCAACGGCCGGCTGGCTTGCGTGCTGTGTGCCGATCATGGCGCTGAGCGCTTCGAGTTTCACGCATCGGCACAACGCTTCTTG
The DNA here is from genome assembly GCA_035639935.1 of Terriglobales bacterium. Taxonomy (GTDB): domain Bacteria; phylum Acidobacteriota; class Terriglobia; order Terriglobales; family Acidobacteriaceae; genus JAHFUA01. The sequence goes on along the minus strand of DASQXC010000327.1, from coordinate 2,548 downwards.
CAATCACTGGCGGGGCAGACGGCACTGGCGGTGCAGAACGCCCAATTGGTATCGGAACTCAAACAGCAGAATGAGGAGATCACCGCGGCCAACGCCAAGCTGCGCGAGTTGGACATGCTGAAATCGCGCTTCCTCAGCGTGGCCACGCATGAGTTGCGCACGCCCCTCAGCGTCATCTTGGGATACAACTCCATGCTGGCGGAAAGCCTGCATGCGCGGCTCGGCGAGGAAGAGAGGAAGACGCTTTCCGAATCGGTAGCCGCCTGCAAACGCCTCATCCGGCTGGTGAATTCCATGCTCGACCTGAACCAGATCCAAGCCGGCAAGATGAAAATGAACTTTGTGCGCCAAGATTTGCGACAAGTGGTCAGCGGGGTCGTGACGTTGCTGCAGCCCGAGGCACGCCGCCGCAATATCCGCTTGGGATTGGAATTGCCGGCACGTCTGCCGCGGCTGGTGCTGGATGCCGAACGTATCCAGCAGGTGCTGATCAATCTGCTGGGCAACGCGCTCAAGTTCACGCCGGCCGGCGGTCGCATCAGTGTGGCGGTTCGCCAACGGGATTCCAGCACCATCGAGGTCGCGGTAAGCGATACCGGCATCGGCATCGCACCACAAGACCAGGAGCGCATTTTCGATGAATTCGCCCAAATCAACCGCCAAGTGGAGCGTCGTCAGCGCGAAGGCTCGGGGCTGGGACTGGCCATCGCCAAACGCATCGTTGAGGCTCACCACGGGGCGATTGGGGTAACCAGCGCGCCCGGCGAGGGCAGCACTTTCAGTTTTACCTTACCCGTGCATTCCCGGCACGAAAATGTCTCGACGGCAGTTTCCGCCTGACGATTGATATTTTTGTGCCAATATTCGGCATAGGCGTACAATATGCTGAATTCCCCGCGCTTAGGTCCGATGGCGTGTTCTGCTCTGTTACGGCGGCAGAACGGTAGTTGGTTGGCAGCTTAGATTACTGATTAGGAATAAGTTGGTGGCGCGAAAAGTTACTGAATGTGAAACTGATGGCCACTTTCGATGCGAGAAGTGCTTCTACTTATTGGTAGGCAAGTTGCCACTTCGGTTACGTGAGGGTAGGGTTCCCGATGGGTTCACAACCACAAGTTAGCCCGCGCATGCGGGTGCTGATCGTCGATGACGACGTTAGCATGGCCAAGTACCTGAGTACTTACCTCGCCAACCACCATTTCGACGTAAGTATCGCTTCCAGCGGGGAAGAAGCTGTGGGGATGTTCCGCGTGGCAGACCCCAATCTGGTGCTGCTGGACTTGGCTATGCCCGGGATGAACGGTATCACCACGCTTGAGCGCATCAAGCAGATCAAGCCGGACGTTTCCGTCATTATGCTTTCTGCGCAAAACCATCCCGAAGCCATCTTCAAGGCCTCCAAGCTGGGCGCCGACGACTACATCGCCAAGCCCTTCGAACCCAAGGAACTGGAACTGCGCATCGCCAAGGTCCTCGACAAACAACGGCTGGTGAGCGAAGTAGCGCAATTGCGTGAGCAGGTGCGCCGGCAGAGCGATTTCACCATGTTGTTCGGTACCAGCCCCCGCATGGAAGAAGTGAAGATGACCATCGAGCAGGTGGCCGATACCACCGCCACTGTGCTCATTCGTGGCGAGAGCGGCTCAGGCAAAGAAGTTGTGGCGCGAATGATCTACAGCAATTCCTCGCGCCGCGATAAACCCTTCGTCAAAGTCAACTGCGCAGCCATTCCGCACGAGCTGCTGGAAAGCGAGCTTTTTGGCTACGAGCCCGGCGCCTTTACCGGCGCTAACCGCCAGAAACTCGGCAAGTTCGATCAGGCGAATTACGGCACCATTTTCCTGGACGAGATCAGCGAGATGCATCCTGCCCTGCAGGCTAAGCTGCTGCACGTACTGCAGGATGGTGAATTCGCGCGCCTGGGCGGCAAGCGCGATATTGCGGTAGATGTGCGGGTACTGGCGGCTACTAACAAACCCATCGAGAAAGCCGTCGAGGACGGTCTCTTCCGCGAGGACCTGTTCTATCGTCTGAACGTTGTTACCATCCATCTCCCACCGTTGCGCGAGCGCCGTGAAGAGATTCCCGTTTTCCTTGATTTCTTCCTGCGCAAGTACAACGAATACTACGGCAAGCAGCCTCCAGCCTTTAGCGAGTATGCCGTCAGCCGCATGATGGAGTACAGTTGGCCGGGAAATATCCGCGAGCTGGAAAACCTGGTCAAGCGGTATGTGATCGTGGGCAACGAGGCACAAATCATCCGTGAGCTTTCCACCCACAAACCGATCATGGCTTCGGTTGCGCCGCCGGAGTCGGCGGAAAGGAAGGCTGGCCCCGCGGCTGCGCCTCCCCTAGTCGCCTATTCGAAATCGGCAGATGGGGAGCTCGAGATGCCGTCCCTGCTGGAGATTGGGAAGCGCGCGGCCATGCAGGCCGAGCGTGAGGCCATCGAACGAGTGCTGGCGCAGACGCGATGGAACCGCCGCCAAGCCGCAAGAATTCTGAAGGTCAGCTACAAGGCACTGCTGAACAAGCTAAAAGCAATCGA
>DASQXC010000326.1:0-7034 GCA_035639935.1 Terriglobales bacterium | reverse complement strand
TGATCTGCCGAAACGCTCCCCCCTGCCCTGCCGATTCCATGTAACGCGGGCCGAAGACTTTGCCGACGTGCACGCATCGCCCCGCGCCGCGCGCTCCCAGCGGGAAACGCCCCGGACGCGCCGCCGCGAGCGCGACCCGTCCTAACTCTTTGTCGGGATAAATGGCATTAGACCTGTGGCGGAAGTCATACACCACGGCCCCGGTGACGGTCGGCACGCGCTCCCAATGGATCGCCTGACGATCCATTTCCAGCAATGCCGACATCACTCCGGCCGCTGCTTCCAGGCCATAGCTGGCGCCGCCGGCAAACACCACGGCGGCCCGCACAGTGGGGCGCTCGTGACCCAACCGCAGGCGCTCCGTGTTGACGGTCGCTGCGGCGCCTCCGCGCACGTCCACAGAAGCTATGGCACCGGCCGGAAAATAGAACACCGTGACGCCCGTGGGGCCTTGCTCATATTCAGCCACGCCGATGTGCAAGTCGGGAAAATCGAACTCCAGCACCGGACCGGTGAACGACGTCAGGGGGACGAGGCTGGAGTCTCTGGTCACTTAGTTTCGGCACGCCATTCCGGGTCCCCGGCAAGCCCGTTTTTGGTTTGCTGGGGGTAATTACAGCACGCAGCACTGCGCGGGACAAGCTTACGCGGGCGCCGCGTCAGAATCCCTGCCAGAATTTGAGGGTGCTACGCTTTGCGGATGCGCTGTCGGAGGGTGTGCTCGAATTTCACGTCCACGGTGCCCAATGCAGCCCGTTTCCCCGGATCTGACTCCAAAGCCTCGAGATAACGGACGATCTGTAGGCCGTTTCTCACCTGATCTTCGAGGGCGCGCTGCACGATCCTGCGGGTGTAGAACCGCCAGAAGTACCAGCCGATAGCGCAAAACAGGCTGAAGGAAATGGTGGAGTGGATCAAGTCAGATGTGTTGCTGCTCACGTGCCAGCGCCGCAGCCACATTTCTAGTGTCCAGTACAACAGTAGTCTGACGAGGCCGACTGCGAGACCAAACAGCAGTCCTCCCATCCGGCTCATGGTGAAAGGTGTCTTCATTGATCCAACCCACACCTTAGGGCCTTTTCCCGAATTTTCAAACACAATTCTGGATTTGGATATTGGAATTATTGTCTGGCTATCCACAACTCGCGGCATCACGAATTGTGCATCAGAAACCGTCGCCACTGAGAGAGGCTCGCCGGGGCCCGTGTTTAGCCACTTGTAGAAGCGTTCGATGAAGTTTGGAAGCTTGTTTGGCTGTGAAAAAAATGACGTCGACTTGACAATGCCTCATTCAGTGGCATAGATTGCGCCGATTTTCTCACCAGCGGTGCGAGCCACTGGACTCCGCCGAGTTTCGAAGTTCCCCCCTCGATCAGCGGTGGCTTTTCAATGAGCTTCGGTTTGCCACGTGAGATCACATCAGGAATGACTTTTATGCGAAACAGATTGCTGCTGACGGGCCTGGCATCATTCTTTGTGCTGTACCTTGCAGTACCTGCAGGAGCATGGCACCGCAGACGCGCCCAGGTCCTCGCGGTTCTTCCCGAGGGCTCCGGCGGGCCGGAGGGTCTGACAGTGGGTCCTGATGGCAATGTGTACGTCACGAGCTTCGGTTTCGATAGCCAGGGTTCCGTGGACGGCTTGGGCCAGTTGTTTGTGATCGCTCCTGACGGCCGTCTGCTGCGGCATGTCCGCATCCAAGGTTCGAGCCCACATCTGCTTGGGCTGGCTTTCCACCCGCAGAGTGGGGCGTTGCTGGTGCTCGACTTCGGTTCCGGCAGCGTCCTGGACGTTGATCCCAACACCGGCCAGTCGAAGGTATTCGCGGCTTTTCCGTTCGCCGATCCAAACGCTGCCAATCCCGTCGCGCCGGGGCTTAATGCACTGTGCTTTGACAAAGCCGGAAACGTTTATGTCTCGGACTCGTTCCAGGGCGTGATTTGGAAGGTTGGACCAAGTGGAGGCATCCCGTCGATCTGGGCAACCGACAAACTGCTCACAACCACGGGCGTGCCTCCATTCGGCGCCAATGGGATCGAATTCAACAACGCTCAGTCCGCGATGTTCGTCGCCAACACCGGCAATGACACCATCGTTAGGATCCCGGTAAACCCTGATGGAACGGCCGGGAGGCCGTCCGTCTTCGTCAACAGCATCAACGGTGCGGATGGGATCGCCATCGACAAACACGACAACATCTGGGTGGCGGCCAATCAGGCCGACGAGATCGTAGTGATCGACAAGGCTGGAAGAGTGATTGCCAAGCTGGGCGATTTCGACGGGGTGAGCGAGAATGGGGTGCCGCACGGCCTGCTGTTTCCCGCCAGCCCGGCGTTCAGCGCCGACGGCGAGTTTGTTTTCGTGACCAACCTGGCGCTCGACTTGCGGCTCTTCAGTCCGTCCTTTGCGGCGGTCGATTCGCAATGGTCTGCGCAAGTGAAGCACTACACCGTTTCCAAGATCAGGGCGCGAATTCCGCTCGCCGGTGAAGAGTAGGACCTCACAAATATCGGGTGCACCACCCGGAGCCTGCCCCGAGCGAAGTCGAGGGGCCGGTTTTGCCAAGGGTGGGGTCTTTCAGTCTATTAGACGAACACGTTCATCTCCGCCGGCAATGGTGGGGTATATGACCCAGTGAATCGCAACGTCACTTGGACGCTCGCAGCGCCTGCTGGCGCAATCGGCACGTGTGCGGGTCGTTATTCGTCATTTCACCATCTCTGGTGCAACCCAGCATCTACTCGGCTTATAATCGGGGCGAGTCGGGCAAGTGAACAAGCGATCAGCACTCTGCAGTCAGCACTCAGTCAAAACCTGGTTCGATTGACATTTTTGGCTGAGTGTGAATTGCTGAGTGCTGATTGCTTTCGCAGCAAGGAGCACGAGCAGCAATGGCCGAGAAAGAACGTGGCACCGTAAAATGGTTCAATGCCACCAAGGGGTATGGGTTCATCCAGCGGGAGCGGGGCGGAGACGTGTTCGTACACTATTCCGCCATCCAATCGGACGGATATCGCTCTCTCAATCAAGGTGAAGCGGTAGAGTTCGAAGTGCAAGAAGGCCCCAAGGGCCTGCAAGCCACCAACGTAACGCGGTTGTAGTTAGGGCCAGCCGATCAGGAAGCCGCCGGATCTCTGCTGTGCCAGCCACGGCTGACCTCAGTCCATCGCGTGAGGTATGATTTGCCTCTGGCATGGCACACGATCTTCCAACCGGGTGGCACAGCGATGATCCCCGGCTGCGCCCGATTTACGAGAAGGTCCTCGCACGTGAACGCCTCACTGCAGAGGAAGCTCTGATCCTCTACCGCACCAGCGACATTCTAGCCGTGGGTTGGCTGGCCAATCATGTGCGCGAGCGATTGCACGGCAACAACACCTACTTCAACGTCAACCGTCATATCAACCCCACCAACGTGTGCGTGGCCGCGTGCCGCCTCTGCGCCTTTGGCCGCAAAAAGGACGCCCCCGGCGCCTACACTATGGCGCTCGAAGAGGCCTGGCAGACGGCAGCTTCCGGCTATACGGAAGCAGTCACGGAATTTCATATCGTGGGCGGACTCCATCCCGACCTGCCCTTCGAATATTTTCTGGATTTGGTGCGGGGATTAAAGGAGCGCTTTCCGGAGGTGCACATTAAGGCCTTCACCATGGTGGAGATTGCCTATCTAGCCAAGCGTGCCAAGCTCTCGATCCGGGAAACCCTCGCACGCCTGAAAGCCGCGGGCGTAGATTCACTGCCCGGCGGCGGGGCCGAAATCTTCGCCGCTCGTGTCCGGCACGTTATCTGCGACCACAAAATTGACGGTGACCAGTGGCTGGAGACGGCCCGCCTCGCGCATCAGCTCGGACTGCGCTCCAACGCCACCATGCTCTATGGACACATCGAGAGCGATGAAGACCGGGTGGACCACCTGCTCAAGCTGCGCGCCCTACAGGACCAGACCGGGGGATTTCAGACCTTCATCCCCTTGGCCTTTCATCCTGCCAACACCGCATTACAACATCTGCCGACGACGACCGGCCTGAATGATATCCGGCAGATCGCCGTCAGCCGCCTGGTGCTGGACAACTTCGCGCACATCAAGGCCTATTGGCAGATGCTCACGCCAAAAATCGCGCAGATCGCATTGCGCTTTGGGGCCGACGACCTGGACGGCACTGTCATCGAAGAAAAAATTTACCACGATGCCGGGGCGATCACGCCCCAAGGGCTCCGCCGTCAAGAACTCATTCGCCTGATTCACGCAGCCGGGCGGGAACCGATCGAGCGGGACACTCTCTATCGCCCTGTCGTGCGGACCGAGACCTCGGTCACTGTGAGCGTGTGACCGAATCGCGTCACCGGGAGATCGGGTGATCGGGTCATCTGGGAGTGTTAACGGCCTTTGCCACATGATCCGATGAGCCGATCACCCGATGGCCGATTCTGGAAGTGCAACTTCTGATTTTCACCGCACGTCTATAGCGGCAGGTGTAAAATTCTGTTGGAGTCAGTTTAGAGCGCGGACTTGGCCGGGGTAGTACTCCCGCATCCGAGGTCTCCATGAATGTCCACATTTCTTATAAGACCGCGAAGGCTCCTGACCTCGAAAAACAACTTAATCACCAAATCGAAAAATTGGGTCGTCGCCTGCAAGTCTTCCGCCCGGAACTCGTGCACTTGAAGGGAATCATTGAGCAGAGTACCAATCGGGAAGGCGTGGTGGTTTCGCTGAACCTGCGGCTCCCCTCGGGGCAGATGGCGTCACAACAGGCCGGCCCCACCGGAATCGCGGCAATGAAGGCCGCCTTTTGCGATCTGGTGTCGCAGCTTACCCGGCACAAGGAGCTGTTGCGCTCACAACAGCGTCGCCGCCTGTTGCGCCGCTCGGTGCGGGAACAGTCGTTGCCTGCGGTCCCGTTCGAGAAGACAGCGGCGGCAGTGCACCCGCCTCAGGCTTCGGCGGAGGACATCAAGTCCTATATCAACGCCAATCTGTCGCGGCTGGAGCGGTTCGTGGAGCGCGAGCTGCGGTTTCGCGAAGCCAATGGTTTTCTGCAAGCCAACCTCATCAGCAAGGAAGAGGTAGTGGACGAAGCCATAGCCGCCGCCTTGGGTGACGAGGAAGAGCGGCCGGAGCTGCTATCGCTGGAGCGCTGGCTGTACCGCCTGGCCATTCATGCCATCAATCGGTTGGCCTCGGGCAACGGCGAAGCGGTGACGGCAGTCCCGCTCGAGACGTCTGCCCGCAAGCAGAATGTGCGGGCCAGTGACGAGCCTCAGTTGCAGTACCACCAGCCCGACGAGATGCTGCTCCAGTCCGACGTTATCCCTGATCGCCGCATGGCGACGCCGGAAGATGTTGCCGCTTCCGACGAGATGATCGATATCGTGAATGGCGCGCTCAAGGGTGGCAGTCGCGAGGAGCGCGAGGCCTTCATTCTCTATGCCGTCGAAGGCTTCACCTTACGGGAGATCTCGGCCATTTCCGACCGCAAGGAGGACCAGGTGCGCGCCGCCATCGAGGCCGCCCGCCAGCGCCTCCAGAAAACGCTGCCGGTGTCGCACTGGCGCGACAAGCTGCTGCAGCACTCCAAGACTGCCTGACAGTCGCATCAGGGGGGAAATCCATGATCACTCGCGAAGAACTCCGCCATTTGGCCCAGATCGAATCTTCAGTGAATGCTGCCGTCACCTTCTATTTCCAGCCGCAGACGCCTCAGAACAAATCCCATCGCGAAGAACATATCCAAGTCAAAGATCTGGTACGGGACGCACTGCGACGTGCTGAAAAGAACGGCAACAATCCCAGTGTGCGCGCCGACCTGAAGCGGGTCCTCGAGCTGGCTGAACAACTGCACGGCAATCACGCGCGGGGCAAAGCGGTGTTCGCCTGCTCGGCCAGGAATATCTGGCGGGAGTTCAATCTTCCGAAGCGGCTGAAGCAAACCCAGCTTTATGTGGCGAACCGGTTCCACCTCCGGCCGCTGGCAGCCGTGGCCGCATCCGCCCCCCGCAGCTGTGTGGCGCTCATAGACCGTGAGCGAGCCCGGCTGTTCGAGATGTGGGTGGACGAGATCCGGGAACAAGGGGAAATCCTGGACCCGCTGCCGCGAGTTGGCCGCACTGACGGTTTCGGCGGCTACGATGCCGGACACAACGAGCGCCATGTCGGCAATCTGACAATGCGGCACTTCAAGAATGTTGCCCATCGATTGCAGGAACTGCACAACACCCATGGCTGCGACAGCTTCATCGTGGGCTGCCGCGAAGACGTTTGGCCGCAGCTCGAACCCCAGCTGCACCCCTATGTGCGGCAGAAGATGCTGGGGCGCTTCAACATCGATCCCGCTGTCGCTAGCGTCGATCAGGTACGCGAGCAGGCGCAGCGAATCGTGGAGGAGCGCAATGCATCCGAGCGCCAGGCATTGCTCGGCGAGGTCATGGGCGGCGCGCAGCGCAACGGCCGCGGCAAGGTGGGCGTGCGTGGAGTGCTGGAAGCCTTGGAACGCGGCGAAGTGCAGACCCTGTTGTTTGGCGAAGCCTTCTATGCTCCCGGGAGCGAATGCAGCAACTGTGGCCACCTGGATAGCAATCTAGTGGAAACCTGTCCTGGCTGTGGCCAGCCCGCCCGCGAACTCGAAGACCTCACCGACGCGATCCTGCGCCGCGCCCTCGATGCCAATATCGGCGTGGTCTACCTCGGCCCCGATCCGGAGTTTGAGAAGGCCGGCAAGATCGGTGCCCTGCTGCGCTTCCGCGCGGACCAGGGCAAGTCGGGGACCACGGCGGGGTGAATTCTGGCTATGGGCTGTTAGCTTTTGGCTTAAACCGCAGCCGGCAGCTTCGCGGGCCCTTTTATCTACCAAAAGAACTTGCCACGTACAGACGCAGCATGCTGCGTCTCTACAGAGAAGAATGGCCTTGGGCCGCTGCATTTCACCGTCGGCCTCTCAGGAGCTCTCCGTATGTCTCTCTCTCGCCGCGGCTTCCTTGCTACTGCCGCATTGGGCTCGGCCTCGTTGGCCATGGGACGAGGTGCCGACGCGCAG
>DASQXC010000325.1:0-6006 GCA_035639935.1 Terriglobales bacterium | reverse complement strand
TTACGTGAATGCCTGCTCGCCCAACTCAAGTACCAGCAGCAGTTCCGCAAGTCGCATGGGCTGAACGGCGATACGGAACAGGTACTGGAGGATGCCATAGTGATTGTGGGCGAGCACCTGCGTCCGCTGCAAAACAAGCAGTACCGCGAAATCGCGAAAGTCATCGGCCGGCCGGTGGAAGCGGTGATGGCCGCCCTGGAGTACATCAAGACTTTGGACCCACGCCCTGGGCTGCGCTACAACCGCACCGAAGCGCGCCTGATCGAGCCTGACGTGGCTTTCGTCAAGGAAGGCGACGAGTGGGTGGTGGTAATGAACGATGACGATATCCCGCAACTTCGCCTTAACCCCGCTTACCGGCGCCTGCTCAGCCGCGATGCCGCTGAGAAAGACGTGCGCAGCTATGTGAAAGAACGCTACAAATCGGCCATCCAGCTCATCAAGAACATTGAGCAGCGAAAGCAAACCATCGTCAAGGTGTGCTACGCCATCATCGGGCGACAAACCGATTTCCTCGAGTACGGCATCGACCATCTCAAGCCCATGATGATCAAGGAAGTGGCGGAGGAGATTGGCGTTCATCCCTCCACTGTCAGCCGCGCCGTGGCCAACAAATACGCGCACACACCCCAGGGGGTGTTCGAACTGCGGTATTTCTTCAGCGAGAGCGTGAATGGCCCCGAGGGCTCCAACACCTCGCTCCTCATCCTCAAACGACGCGTCAAGAAGCTGATTGAGGAAGAGGACCCCGCCAGACCGCTCACTGATGAGCAGATCACGCGCATCCTCCAGTCGCAGGGCATCCAGGTCACTCGCCGCACGGTCGCCAAGTATCGAGAAGATATGAAAATACCGAGCACCCACCAAAGGAGGGTGAAGAACTAGCCACGAGCTTCTAGCTACTAGCCAGAAGCTAGCAGCTAGGAGCTAGAAGCTTGAGTTGTTCTTCGCTGACTGGGCAAAGGAGCTCACGTGAACGTGGAATACACCGGCAGGCAGTACGAAGCGACTCCCGCTGTCCGCAAGCAGATCGCTCAAGGCCTCTCAAAGCTGCAGAAAATCCTGGGTACGACGTTCAAGACCAATGTGATTCTGGCGGCAGAAAAGTACCGCTACATCGCGGAGATCACCATCACGGTGCGCACTCATCCCATTGTGGGCATCGCCGAGGCTGCGGACATGAGTGCGGCGGTCGGGGAAGCGCTGGAGCGCATCGAGCGCCAGGCGCTGAAGTACAAAGGGCGCTGGCGGGCCAAGAAGCGCCAGCCGAAGAAGAAGTGGAATGGCGAGGCCACAGCCGCCGAGCAGCAGGCCGCCGTCGGCAACGATCTTTCGACCGCCCTCCCGGTGGTGGTGCACACATTTCCCGCAGTCATGCGAACCGCGGAAGCTCACCTGATGCGGAACGACAGCGTCGTCGCCCTGCGCCCGCTCACCCTGGAAGAGGCCATCAAGGAAGCCGAGTTCCGCGACCGCGACGTCTTCGTTTTCCGCGACACGCAAGGCCGCGTGCGAGTCCTGCACCGCACCAAAGACGGCAAAATGGAGCTGATCGAAGCGCCGTAACGGCAGTTGGCAGTTGCCAGTTGGCAGTTTCGAACGGGGCACAGCAATGTGCCCCGTTTAGTTTCTTACAATAGAACCGGCGCGCGCCTGTGGGGGAATTACGCCAATTCGCCTGGTTTCTGCTGTTGCTGCCGTTGACCGCAGCGGGACAGAGCGTGCATCCCGCCGCGCAAACCAGCCAATCCTCAGTGACAGTTGAGAATCAAAAGAAGCTCAACAATGGGTTGCTGGCCGCAGTGGAGCGTGATGACCGGCGCGAGGCGCAGCCGTTGCTCGCGCAGGGAGCTGATCCCAATGCCCGTGACGAGCACGGAGTAACGGCATTGATGAAGTCTGCCGAGGAGTTGGATGTGGCACTGGCGCGGATGCTCATTGCCGCCGGGGCAGACGTGAACGCGTGCGACGCCACAGGCTGGACGGCGCTGCTGACCGCGGCCGATGATGGCAGTCCTGAGATTCTGCGCCTGCTGCTCTCCCATCACGCCGACGTGAGCGTCAAAAATGCCGACGGCTGGAACGCCGTCATTCTGGCCGCTGATGCCCATCGCGCTGATCTCGTCCGCATACTCATCGCTGCGGGCGCGGATTATCTCGCGCAGGACAGAAACGGCACCTCGGCCCTGATGATCGCCGCTGCGGGCGACGATTCCAGCACAGTAATTGCTTTGCTGAGAGCTGCCCAAAAGGCTGACAACCTCGCAAAGGCCAGGCAGCGGCACGGCGCCTCCTCTCAATTGCGGCTGATGCTGGATGCCCGCGACCTGCGTGGCTGGACGGCCCTGCATCATGCGGCCGCCCGCGGGGCCGAGCGCACCGTCCGCTTGTTGCTCGCGCACGGCGCTGATCCCAATGCCCGCAACCACACCGGCACAACGCCACTCTTGCTGGCCGCTGAAAGCGGCGACCCGCGTACCATCGAGGCACTGCTGGCTCGCAAAGCGGATCCCAACGCAACCGACTCCCACGGCGTCACCCCGCTGATACAGGCGGCGGATGCGGGCAACGCTGGCGCTCTCCGGCTGCTGCTCGAGCACGGCGCCAATCCCAACGCTCGCGCTCACGACGGTCGCACCGCGCTGATGGAGGCGGCTGCCGGGGGACATGCCGCCATCGTTCAGACTTTGCTCGAAGCCGGCGCTGATCCTAACGCGCGCATGTCTAATGGCTCGACGGTGCTCGCCCGCGCCTCCACTCGGCCGCGAAACGAACAGGTACTGGAATTGCTGAGGGAGGCGGGAGCGAAGTAAATACTCAGGGAGCAAAGGCAGGGATTGCTCTATAGGTGCAAGCCGTGCCCCTTCACAAGGAGAATAGACCAATCCTGCGTCTGCCCGCGTCTAGTCCATAGTTCTGTTACCATCAACCTATGGGGCGCAGTTCAGTGAAGGCGAGGCGGCGCGCCGCTGCCAAGCCGGACCTCGGGCGCAACGGGCGCCCGCGGCGGCGCCACCAAGCCGAGATGGTGCTGATTACCGGCATCAGTGGCTCGGGCAAAGGTTCGGCGCTCAAGGCTTTCGAAGATCTTGGTTATTACTGCGTGGACAATCTCCCTGTGGACCTGATCCCACGTTTCGCCGAATTGGTGATGCACTCCTCCGAGATCGAGCGGGCCGCGCTGGTGGTCGATGTCCGCGAAGGCCAGCTTCTGGACCGCCTGCCATCGATCTTGAAGTCGGTCAAAAAATTGCTGCCCACCACAGTAGTCTATCTCGATGCCAGCGACGAATCCCTGCTGCGGCGCTTTAGCGAGACACGTCGTCCCCACCCCCTAGGAACCTCGTCACCCGTGAAGACTTCTCTCGTTGCCGAGCGCCGCCGGCTCTCTACCCTGCGCCATCTGGCAGACGTTGTGATCGACACCTCCAAGTTCAATGTCCACGAGCTTCGCGCTCACCTGACCGAACGCTTTCAGCGGCATTCCACCGACAAGAACATCCTGGTCTCGTGCGTCAGCTTCGGCTACCGCCAAGGGGTGCCGGAGGAGGCCGATCTGGTATTTGACGTTCGCTTTCTGCCCAACCCGCATTTTGTCCCTGAGTTCCGCCCTTACACCGGGCGGCACCCGCGCGTGGCCAAGTACATCCGCTCCTTTCCGCAGACGCAGGAATTCATCTCGCGCATATCTGAGCTGCTCATCTATCTCCTGCCGCACTATATCAACGAAGGTAAGAGCTATCTGACAATCGGCTTTGGGTGCACCGGGGGGCAGCACCGCTCGGTGTTTATCGCGGAGGAAGTGCATAAGCGATTGGCGGAAGCGGGCTATCGGGTCAAGGCCATTCATCGCGACGCCCCGCGGTGACTCGGCAACCGCTATCCGCCGACGCGTTTGGCGGCGCGGGCAAGAGTAATGTCGAGGGCTGCCTTGGCCTTGTCGTATTCCTCGGCGGAAATCTTTCCTTGGTGGCGTTCGAGCTCGAGCTGGAACAACTCCTCTTTCAACGCGTCCAGCAACCGCTGGCCATTGCGAGGCGTTGCCATTATTGCAGCTTCCCCGCGGGCTCGCCTAGCACCTGCACCTGCCGTCGGCGCGGGAGGCTCAGTCACGCCGCGGCGTATTTTTGCCGGTTGTGGACGGGTGATTACATAGAACGCCCCCAACGCCAGGGCAATGCCCAGTCCGCTGAGGATGAATCCACGGTAACGATGCAGTGGATCCGGAGTTTCCTCCGGAGCACCCAGACCTCCGCCCGGGCGTCCGCGCTGCGCCATCCCGGCTTGCGTGCCGCTCTGTCCACCAGCGGTGCTTGCGGAGCGCTCTCCCTCTTGGGGGATTGTGCCAGCGCCCGACAAGGTAAAACTCAAATCCTGCCCAGGCCTGACGTTCGTAGTCACCTGAGTGTTGGCGTTGGGATTGGCTTCCGGCATGCTCTCGTAGTCTGTTCCGGCCCCGGTGAACTGCATTCCCTTGGGCACCATGATCACGACGTGGTCCGTCGCATAGAGGGGCTTGGGCTCGATCTTGATCTTGCCCGAGTAAGGCAAATGATAGTTCACCTGTAAGCGCGTCTCGCCCGGCCGAAGCGGGTAAACAAATGCGTACTTGTGTTTCTCGGACTGTGGCACGGGCGCGGAGTTGACTGGCTGGCCGCCGGGACCGGATACCACACCAGCATCCACCAGCGCGCCCGCCGGCAGCATGAACTCGAAGGCGTGATCGCTCATTTGGGTACGCGGAGGATTGGAGGCGTTCTTCACCGCCCACAGTTCGCTCACCTGCAGATTGTTGCTGTCGGTTTGGGCTCGAATCATGTCCACGGTCAGCCCAATACCCTCAACTTTGGCAGCCGCATCGTAAACCGTGACCTCAACCGAGCGGCTCCCAGGCGGCACAATCCCACCCTGCGGAAAATAATTGACTCCCTGGTGCAGCACGCGGACCATGTGGGGTGTGCCGGTCTCGTCATAGTTGAAGCTGAAAGCACCCTGGGCGTCGGTCTTTGTGCGGGCAATTTCCTGCATGCCTTCCGAGAGAGTGAGCAGCACAACGTCGTCGCCGACAGGGGGCGTGCCAGTGGTGCCGTTCTTGACCGTTCCTTTGAGCGTCGTGGCCGCAGACAACGCGCTCAGGAAGACCACTACAGCCAGGTGGCGCCCTAGCTTGTTGCTACAGAGGCACAGAAACACAGAGAGACTCGGATTCGCCGCCCCTGCGATGACCCTTTCGCGGCCCATGAGTTTCGGGCGACTCCCCTGCGACACATCGATCTCCTCCGCGTCTCGGTGCCTCTGTGGCAACTCAGTCTCCTTTTTTCAGGTGCTCGATCTCGGCCAGCACCTGCGCCGCTTCCGTCTCGAGCATCGAGCGCAGCCCCTGAAAGTCGGTATCCGGGATCTTGCCCCCTTTATATTCAAAGTTCAAGTCGCGCAGGTTTTCATAGATCGCTTCCTTGCGCTCATAAAGGTAGGCAAGTCGCGTCTTCTCCTCCCCAGCAGAAATTTCAATGTCTATGAAGAAGGTATAAAAGAAAAGGATAATCGTGAGCAGTAGGCAAAGGAGTACGATCATATCTGTGTCTCCTTGCGGGCGCGCTCACGAAAGTCTTCCAGTCCCGGGTCCACCCGCCTCGTCGACTCCTCCACCCGTGCTTGCCTTAGCTTCCAGCGCCGGACCACGTACACCACGGCAAACATCCCCGCGCCCAGCGCTGCAAACGGCGTGAGCCAGGCCACGCGGTTGAAGCCAGTGGTGGTGGGAGCGGCCAGCACCACGCCACCATACTCCTGCACGAAGCGCTGCAGGACGAGATCATCGCTGTCCGGGCCCTGCAATCCCACGATCAACTCTTCCCGCATCTTTTCGGAATACGAGCAGCCGACGTGGTTGCATTCGAGCAGGATCTGGTTGCAGCCGCAGCGGCACATCAGCTTGTGCCCGAGCTTCTCGAAACGCGCGCCGCTGGGATCGGCGCCAAGGAGGAAGGTTGCGGCGATGAGAAC
>DASQXC010000324.1:0-6592 GCA_035639935.1 Terriglobales bacterium | reverse complement strand
GCAACCCATGATAGAAGATGCTCAAAACTGGGGCAAGGACACCAAACCTGTTTTCGATGACCACCACTCACCTGCCTGGGCCCTTGAGCGATTGTGCCAGCGTTCTTCCGATCAACTTGACCATGCCTCGCGGATGTGACCAGGCGCGTTTTACTACGAGCCACCTATGGAGGCCCTGGGGACAGGGCCTCAGGCCATCTGGAGTGAGCTGATGAGTAGCCTCTTCGAGTTCCAGCAGACGATACCAGTCTCTGATGATGGCGCGGTTCCTCCTCGCCTCTTCCCCGCGGAAAATGGCTTCCCTGCCGCCGGGATAATGCGAGTAATCGTGGTTCTGATGTATGGCAGTGATCACCGGAGTGGCGTCAACCAGCGCCGCCTTTTGCGATCGAGCATGCCAGAGCAGCCAATGGTCCCATAGGGTGCGTCCGATGGCCAAGGGCAGCAGGTTGTGGCCGAGTCCCTTGCTAAACACAAAGTAATCGATGGCGATTGAAGGTGCGAGCTTTCCCTGGCGCTGGACCAGGGCCAGCAAATCCTGCTGCCAGTCAGGCCGGTTGAAATCCCAGCGTTCCCGGATGTCCACGTCCCAGCGTTGCCCTACGATCATAAAGCGCGGAATCGCTCGGCTCACTCGCTCTACTGCCTGTAGGAAGTCATCCAGCAGAATGATGTCCGAGTTTGCGTAGCAGAGCAGGCCTTCGGGGGCGAGTTGCTCCGCCTTGGCAAACAGATCGTGCAGCAGAGGAGTCCCGTACTGATTGCGTTCCACCGCAGGCACGTGGCGTGCACCGAATTCCTGTGCTGCCGTCGCCGAACCCGGTTCGTCTCCGAAGAGGATGATTTCTGGCCGTGGCCGCAGGCAAGTCCAGCTCGCAATCGCGTTCAGTTGGATATTCGCGATGTGCCCGTGGAAAGCCTTGGGGACGGCAAAGATGGTCAGCATCGCTGTACCTGGGTGCAGGACTCCTCGGGCCACGCCTTATCCCTCTGCAGAATGCTGCGATAGTGCTCCTCGGTTTCGTCAACCATCCGTGTCAAAAGAAACCTTTTCCTCACGGTTTGAAAGCCTTCTTCAGCTAAACGGCATCTTAGGTCCTGGCTCAGGGTCAGATTCTCAATGCTCTTAGCTAGGCCCGAGACATCTCGTGCCTGAAAAAGAATTCCGTCCTTGTTGTCAGTGATGATCTCGGGAACCGCCCCTCCGTTTGAGGCGATCACCGGCTTACGAGATAGCATGGCCTCAATGACTGTCAAGCCGAACGGCTCTCGATAGGAGGGCAGCAAGACAATGTCGGACGCCGACATGACCAGCGGGATATCCGACTGATATCCGCAGAAGACCACCTTTTCTTGTAGAGCGTAGGCGTGAACCAGCCGTTCAAGAGGCATTCGATCTTTGCCCTCACCGACGATAAAACAGCGATAAGGTAAGTCTGCCGGCACCAGCCTTAGGGCCCTAAGCAGGTCATAATGTCCCTTGACCCTGCGTACCCGGCCGATCAAACTGAGGACAACTTCCCCGTTTCCCGCACCATGCCTCTGGCGGAACCGAAGTGCAGCTCCGGTGTCAACCGCCCCAAACTTTGCCGGATCAACGCCGTTGTAAATTGTCCTTACGCGTTCCGCCGGAATATGAAACCGCAGCACCAGGTTTCGTTTGATAAATTCACTTACAGAGATCAGATTTCGCAGTATGTACCTGTGCAAGCTCTTGCAAGGAGTTCCCTCCCACCGGTCGTGTGCCGTTACCACATAGGGAACTTGCTTTTTGCGATAAAGATATTCCGCATAATATCCGCCGGTCCTGTGATGAGCGTGAACGATATCTATCTTGTACTGACAGACCAGTTCTGCAAGCCCTCGGTAGACGTTTTGCTTGTCGAGCGGGTTCCACGATTTGAACGGCAACTCGAAATGGGCCAACACGCCATCGGGCCGCTTGGATGGGCTTTCATCTAGAATTTCATCAGTTGCGAAAACTATGTTGTGGCCCCGCTTGGACAATTCGCTGATCAAATCAATGACGTGTATCTCACCACCACCTGCCCTCCCTCCCTTCCACTTGTGCGAAAACAGCACCAGTATGTTCATGTCAGCAGCATCGTGTAGTGGGATCAATAAGCCATTGTCACCGATTAGAGTGGTTCCGAACTAGCTGCTGGGGGAATTTCCCACAGCGGCTAAGCCCGGGTTCACGAGGGCCCCCTCACGGCACGCCTGAAGGCGTGCCCTTTCACAACAATCGTTGGCCTACGGCTATTTTGGAGCCGCTCCAACCATCAACGTTCAAGCCCAAATAGAGGCGTGCTGACGCGAGGGCACACTATTTCGATGGCTGCATGGAAGGCGGCTCCGCCGGCTCCTGTCGCGGCAGGAGTCCGGGCACGTTGGGCATGCGGGTCACCTTGCCATTTTCGGCATCGGCGATTTCGATGCCGTTATGCGTGAGGGTCAGACCCATCACGCGGTCCAGCTCGACTTTGGATTTCTCATAAGCGGACATGGCGGTGACCACGTTGGACTCCGCCTGCGCCAAGTCGCGTTGCCCCTGCAGGACAAGAGTGTTCGTGGAAGCCCCAAGGGCGTACTTCTTCTGCTCGGCGTTGAGTGATTCGGCTGCGAGCTGCCGCGCGCTCATGGCCGCCTCCACCCGGGCGCGGTTTTGCTGAACTGCGAACTGCGCGTTGCGCACCTGGATCGCAATCTGGTTCTGGAGCTGCTGCAACCGCACCTGGGCCTGGCGGTATTCCAGTTCCGAGCGCACCTGGTCGGCCTGGGCCGAGCGGTTGCGGATCGGCACGTTGACATTGAAGCCTATCGCGTAGTCTGGAAAGTCAGTGCCGAACATGGTTGCGAACACGTTACCGTAACCAGTTCGCGGTATCTCTCCCGGCTGCAGATTGGGATTGAAAGGATTCTGGTCACCTCCGAGCGCCGAGCTGCCGTACCAGGCTACCAGATCCACCGAGGGCAGCAGCTCATTACGCGCCGCTCGCTTCGTAATGTCCCGGTTGGTCAGGTCGATACGGGATTGCGCAAGATCCGGACTGTGCTGCAGCGCGTCGTTGATCAGGTCCTGGATAGGCACTACGGGCTCCTGTGCCGGCAGGGCCATGGTGCTGGTGGGAATGACGGGAGCCGCGGCCAATACTGAGTCCACCATATTGCGGGTGAGCGCGTTCTTCATCAAAAGCTGCTGCAGTTGCAGGTTCGTCTGAGAGACGATCAGGTCCTGCTGTCCGGCAGCCACGGCGGACTGCGCGCGTGTGACCTCGATAGGAGCCAGCGTCCCGATCTCCACCTGCTTCTTATTATCCGAAAGCGTCTTCTGCGCCAGCGCCAGCGAGCGCTCCTTTACACGCACATCGTCATAGGCACTCACCAGGTCCCAGTAGATGTTCTCGATCTGCGACACGGTGTTGATCGCCTGCGAACGGAAGGCGACGTCCGAGATCTCGCGGTTGTTCCTGGCGATGGTCATGAAGCGGCGATTGGCGTTGAAACTCAGACCCTGCAGGAGATGCTGCCGGAAAGTCGCACGCCAGCTCGAGTTCAGTACCGGCAGCAGAGTATTGAACAGGCTGTTGCTGGTCTGCCGCTGATTGTTGTAGGCGACCGAGAGCAAGGTCCCACTGGGGAATCCCTGCTGGTAGCCAAAATTGGCGGTGCCGGTATTCTGTGACAGACTGTTGACACCGGTAAGCACTCTGCTGCTCAAGGGAATCTTGGCATGCTCGATGTTCAGTCCCGAGGTAAGGAGCGGGTCATAGTTGTCGATGGACGGCCCGGCGCCAAGGGTCGAGGTCACCAGTCCGGAAGCCCCGGTACCGGCTCCACCCGTGGCCGTAGTAGTGCCGCCGGCGCCCGCGCCCGTCGAGGTGGTGCCGACTCCGCCGGCACCGATAGTGCCCACCCCACCGCCAGGCGTCCCCTGGACCAGTCCGGTGTTGACGCCGCGGGTGGAAGCGCCAGACTTCGCGCGCAATATGTCCGTGTCGGCGATGGGCAGGTTGTAGCGCGCGATCGCCAAATCCAGGTTGTTCTCCAGCCCTAGCGCAATGGCGTCGTCTAATGACAGATACAGCTTTCCGTCCTTAAGCAATTGGTCGATACGTGAGCTATTGGCCAGGTTAGGCTCGGGAACGTGGCGCGGCATGTACGGCCCCACCAGATTGGGGAATTGCGAGACGGATTTGGAATAATCACTGTTCTGGGCAAGCGCCAGGGTGCAAGCGGCGATTGCCAGCAGCATCGGGATCAACCAGGAGGCCAGAGCTCGGGGAAAGTGCATTCGGTCATCTCCAAAAAAGCAGGAATAATTCCAATTCATAAGACCGCAAGACGAAAGATTCGTCACCAGCCTGATACGTAAGCTAGTCGCCCGCCGGTTTCATTTTTCTGGCGAGCTGTTACGCGCCGATGGCTTGGGCACGCCTGCGGGGGAGTGCCATAGTATATCGGAGGACGGAGCGCCGCAACCCGCTGAACTAGTTGATGTTGGGGCGTTTTCTCTTTTGGGCTACTCTTTTTGGCGGATTGTGGGGCATTGTCAGGGTTCTTGGTTCATCAGTGAACGGCCTTATGTCACGCGGGAGTCAGGCCTCCATCGACCGTGGGCAGCCACGGGAACGAACGTCACCGCGCGCTCACCGAACCCTCTCCTTGCGGTAGAGCATGATCGTGTGCCGGACGGTGGACACAATCAGCATCACCCCCATGGCAGTAGTCGCGATCACACCGCCGACATCGAAAAGCTGGAATGCGTGGCCGAAAATGTGTGTTGTGGGCCGGTAAAGCAGCGTGATGTTGCCAATGGCCAGCAGGATGCGGATCTCGGTCGGGCCGAAGATCCAATACGAAAGCTGGAACTGTCCCAGTGTGTAAGTGGCCAAATAGACCTCGATAGAGAGCATCAGGAACACGACCAGCATCGCCATTGCAACTCCCCAGTGCAGATAACCGGAGATGGCGAGGCCGCCCATGAGGAACACGGCGCCGAAGGTGTCGATAATGTGGTCAACGTAGAAGCCGTAACGCGGGCGCTGCTGTTTGCGGAAGCGCGCCAGGGTGCCGTCAAGCGAATCGCCCAACCAGTTCAGAGCTATGAAGAATGTGGCTGCAAGCAGCGCGTACTTGTCCCACGCTGCCAGCGCGTACGACACTCCGGCCAGAAACTGCGCCACAAATCCCAGGAGCGTCAGGTGGTCGGAGTTGATGCCGGCCGGGGTGCGCGCGGCGAGCCACAGCAGTATCCGTTTTTCCACGGCCGAGGAGAGGCTCTCCTGAAGCCTTCGGGCATTGATGAACGTCAATGCGCGCGACTGCCGATGGCTCAACAGTGCTCGGCCTCTATGCCGCGCCACATCTGCACGGCATCATGTTTGAAGTCGCGCTTGGTCGCAGCCCAGCACCCTTCCCCTCCAACGGCCGCGGCCTGCGCAAATATATTGGTGCACACGGTCGGGGCTAGCATCATTGAGCAGGAGGCAAACCGGGGGCAGCGCACGGTCCTTTATGATGTACCAAGCCGCAACGGAGGCTGGTGGCGCAGGGGCAGCAGTACTAGCTCCGCTATTGTTCCACGTGGAACCATGGCAATCAACCTCGTAAACTTTATCGAAACAATAGAAATTTTCGATTTCACTTTGGGCAAGCTTTGCGCTATTCAGTATACTTGCCGTTGCCGCTAGCAGCGCAGGAGACCTACAGTCATGCCCGATAACCCAGCATCAAATCCACTGCAAGTCCCAACAGCCTCGTGTTCTGTTTGTTGGCAGGATTTCGGGCACCTCTTGGAACTTGAGCAGCACATTCGCACCTGCCACCCTGATCGCATCGGCACAGAAGAAGAGTTTTTCGCGCGCCGCGACGCTGCCTAGAGCTTCCGTACCGGCAAGACCCTGATGCGGAATACCGCCTGATTACAGCCAAGGCCGGGTACGGTAAAGCAGGCTGGAGGTTTTCCGCGGCCGAAGTGCCCGTTAATCTGTAGATTCTGCTCTTGCTAATTCCCCAGAAACAAGGTGGAATGAGAGGGCATGCCCAGCATGGCCTCCTTCTCACCGCCGCAATCGGCCGCGCGGCGGGTAAACGCTGTCCGGTGCCGCCGGAGTCTCTGGAAGAGATTGCGCCGCAACCGTGATTTCAGGCGCCTGGCCTCGACCGCTACTCTGTGGATGCTGACGGTGGCGGTCATGTGGGTCGTGCTGGAAGAGATCATCAAATAACAGGGTAAGCTTGAGCATCCTGTGCGCCCTAACACGTCGTTGCCGACGTGCGGAGGGTACCGTTCGCATCATCGAACCTCTATAATCATGCGCAAGTACGGTCTTGGAGAAGACGCTTATGCCCATTTTCGAATATGTGTGCCAAGGCTGCGGGAAGCAGTTCGAAGTCCTGGTCCGCGGCGCCGAAAAGCTGCACTGCCCTCAGTGCAACAGCACGCATCTAGAGCAGCAATTATCGGCCTTCGCAATGGCGGGGCATGGCAACGGCGATACTGAGCTGACCTCTGAAACCGGCACCGGCTGTGGCCAGTGCGGCATGGAGGGCGGCTCCTGCGACTTCGACGACTAGACTCGAGTGGCTC
>DASQXC010000323.1:0-4797 GCA_035639935.1 Terriglobales bacterium | reverse complement strand
AAATGGGGAGGCTTCTTCTGTTGTCCGTGCGCCTGCCAACGGCTCGCGGGCCACTCGTACCAGGCCCAATGGGCCGCCCACCCCAACAAAGGCTTCAATATTTGACGGAAGTCGGCGTTCTGGCAGTGTTTGGGAGTATCCGTTTTATGCGATCGGGAAGAGCGCGCGCCCGCAGTCCTGTCGACTGCTAAGTGTGGCACGCCCCAGCCGGAGCGCCCCTCAGCTACGTTCTCCTCGTTCCTGCGTGCTCGCGCTCTGCATTTTGGTCCTATTCCTATCGGCGATCTCGCCGGTCGATGACGCGGTTCAGCAGGACTATCGGACCCCTTCCCACACCAGGGTAATGGCCGTCAAGCCGAGGCGCGGCGATACCCTTCGCTCTCCACATCTGCTCGCGATTGCGATAACTGGAGGAACCCAGCCTGGCCTGACGCGGAGCGAAGTATCCGCACCGTGCGCTCTTTCGAGCAACCTACCAGTTGAAGATTTCTTCAAATCCTACCGAATCCGACCTCCTCCCAACCCTGCCCGCCAAGCCTAATTTCTCTCGCAGTGAGAACACCACTTGTCTCTAAAAGAGGCCGTGTGTTGCCGGTGATTGGATGAGCCGATGACATGGGATTCGTCCGACGGAGCCTGCAGACCCGCTACCAGCAGTTTTACCAAGCGAAGCTCATCCGGTTCCGATTCCGGCGCGGCCACCAGCATTCAGGAACTCTCTTCCATAGTCACCCAAATCCTAGAACGCGCGCCGCAACAGGTGCGGGGGCGATTCCGCTTGTTCGTGCGCCATTTGCGGCGCAAACCCGGACGATGGCTAGCAGTCGTCTACAGTGCAGACGCTCTGAGTGTGCGTCGGCGCTCGCCAGCGCACTTGGTCACTGTGACGCTTGATGAGGACGCGCTCGCGGGCACTCAAGTCCGCTTCAACGCCTCCCAGGTTCTACAGGCCGAGTTGGAACTACAGGGGCCGGGCATCGTGAAAGTCGCGGGACTGGGGCTTACGGTTCAGGTCTTCCCCGCCGACAGCGGGCTCCTAGGCCTTGCCGAAAGCTGCACGGTGGCGCGGGACAGCATTCTCTTCAGGGTATTGGAGACGGTGGCACGCCTACAGCTCGCAGAGGGAAACTGGCATCTCTGCTCGGCCGAAGTCGAGCCAATACGCTACAAGCCCTCCAGCCGCTGCGTCCTGCGCTACAGCCTTGAACTCCAGAGGAGTTTTGGGGAGACGAGCGTTTACCGCGAGCTCTCTCTTTACGGTAAGGTGTACAGCGATCCCGAAAAGGCAGCTACGCTCCATTCGCTTCTTCAGCAACTGTACGCAGAGCAAGCCCGCGCGGGTGAGCCGATCATGCCCCGACCGCTCCGTATGGTAGGCCGGCTTGGACTTACCCTCAATGAAGCTATCCAGTCCGTGGAGGGAGCTGAACCGTTGCGCACCGGTCTACAAGCCCTGCAGCCTCGGTTCATAAGGGGTTGCGCCGGCGAGGTTCTCGACGTGGTCATTCCGGAAAAGGAGTTGTGCATCACCGCGGAGGCAGTGGCACGTCTGCACACCAGCACAGTCCGGCTCCCAGGACCGTTGCGCACCGGGGCCGAGGAGGCGAAGCGCGCAACCGCGCGGGCCGCCCTGATCGCAAGCTACTATTCGGCGCAGGCAGAAGCCGTGCAGCGTCTTGCGCAACAGGTTGCAACACGCCTGGAGGTACTTCAACCTGATGCTTATCGCGTCGCGCACGGCGGATTCAAACCCAGTCAATTGCTCTTCTGTGGTGAGCGGGCCTTCGTCGTTGATATGGATGGGTTGTGCCTCGCAGATGCAGCCCTCGACGTCGGCTATTTTTTGGCGTACCTGCGCCCCAGTGGCCTGTGGTACCACCGTTCGGGCATGTGCGCGTGGTCCCAGCGCGCCATGGCAAGTTTTCGCAAGGCATATCGTCAAGCACTCTTCAAACACGGCATCGGAGAAGCCACCACTTGCAAAATCCTGCAGCGCGCCTGCCTGTACGAAGCCGCCACCTTATTAAAGATCGCCACCCGCCGCGTCCACCGCCTGAACAGTCCTCGCCCCGCAGAACTCTCCGCCATGCTCGCTGAGATCACGGAATGCCTTTCCAATGGGCATCAGCCAGACGTTCTATGAGGGAGACCAGTGCAGGGGCGGCGCCAGCAACCCCCCGAAAGCCAGGAAATGAATTTATATCCACAATGACAGGTCCTTGCTCGGTCACAACGAGATCGATGCCATAGAGGTGTAGAACAAAGACCCGGCCGATCTGCAATGCGAGCGACCTCCAAGCGATCGGGAGTTCCTCGGTGGAAATGGGGAAATTCTCCTTAGAGGCATCTGCTTCCAAAGAGGTACGCCGGCGCGCCGCAAAGATCTGTTCATCGATCACCCACAATTTAATGTCCCAGCCATCGCCCTGGACAAACTCCTGAAGGATGACAGGCTCCTGGTTCCATCGTTCTGCTAACGCACGCAACTGCTCAATGCTGTGTACCTTGGTGACGAGATCTCCACGGTGACTATGACGGCTCTTGAGGATAAGCGGGAAGGACACGGTTCGAAGGGCGCTTGGTTGTCGCAGCATCTCTTGTAGCGAAGCAAAACTCCGCGTAGGAGGATAAGGAAGACGAGCCTGTGCCGTGCGTTCTGCCATCAGCACGCGGTCCTGGCACGCTAAGGATGAGAGAAAGCTGTTGACAACCAATGCTCCGCGCTTTTCCAGGCGGTGTGCCAGTTCGAGTGCCTGGAAGGTGTGAGACTTCAGCAGGTATATGTCGGCTAACGGACGCCCCTCTTCACCTGCGATGGCCGCAGCGGCAGTCACGCCAGCGACATCGAACAAACGTACCGTATGAGTCGAGCTCAGTTGTTGCAGGACTGCGCCCACGACTGGATGCTTTGTTGTTTCCGGATTGTCAATAATGAAGCAGATGTTCATGGGGATGGCTCCGTCTGCCTCTCTGGGAGACCTCGCCAGATGTTGGCGAGGTGGGGTCGCGCAACACGCTCGTCGCATCCCGCGCTTGCGCGCCGATGGACACACCGTGCCCGAGTTGCCCACGCCTACCACGGCCACGGCCCTGATGAAGATTTATTAAGACCCCACACACACGGGCGAGCCGGATTAGCGGTTCTTGACAAATTCCTCCTTTGGGAGCGCCTGCAATCAAATTGCACGAATTCTTGACAACCTCTGCCGTTGGCAGTCGCCACTGCCGAGATACGTCGAGGGACCGGGACGCATACGCAGTCACCTGCCGTTGAATGGGCCATCATAGACGCGATTGCACTGGCAGAGCGACATCATGAGAGGAAGGATTGACAGGCGTTTGCCGGTAAAGGGGAGTGCAACAGGAGATTGGGTCAACGGACAGCGTTAGTGGTCGTCCTGGGGAGGACTAACGCCCGGAAGACACTGTGCGGGGTATAAACCGGACAGCAGAGGATTGTGACCGTCCAAAGCCTTGGCCGAAAGGGTCCCGTAGGTACCCTGGAGAGTTGGGGTGCAATGAAAAACTGCTCGTTTTTGGCAAGGTTCCGAGATGGTTCTAAAGCTTAACCTCCCCCACCCGCACGGGCGAAGTGTTGACCAAGCGAATGCAGGAACTGAATTTGTCCATAAGGGACCTGGGCCAGGCGGACAGGGACTACGTACGAGCACGTCCGCAACATCACGAGGGGCAATATCGCCCCGTCCAGATTCATGGTGCAGGCGCTGGCTGATGCTTTGCAGATGAACAGAGGCGAGTTGGAGCGGCTGGCCACGGCGGACCGCATTCGCATCAAGTTTGGTAAAATCCCTTTGGAACTCTCCAAAAAGAACCCGGAGCTGGAACCTCTGGAGAGGATCTGGAAGGACCTATCGGAAGGACATAAAGGCGATCTCATCGTCCAGGCGTAGGCCTGGGCGAAACGCGATAGGGAAAAGCGGGAAAAAGCGAAGAAGCACGGGAATTGGTTGCAGCCAGGGCTGCCAGAATAATCGTGCAAGTTAGTTGAGGTTGCAAAGCCACAAGATGCCAGTTTTCGACCTAAGTTCCCGCACTCCGACCGCTTACAGGGGGCGCGTAGCTCAACTGGCAGAGCAACTGACTCTTAATCAGTAGGTTGAAGGTTCGATTCCTTCCGCGCTCACCAATTCCGCTATTTTCGCGGCTTTGCGACGTTGAACGGCGAATTCGGGCGGCAAACTAGGTTACAAAGCGCGAAGCGTGCAGAGGCATCTCCAACGATATCAGGGATTACGAGTTGATCCGCTGTTTCAGGCGCCCGAGCCGGCACGAGTGAGCGGCGCCCATGAGACGCATCGGAGGCCGTGGCAGCCGCGTCAATCCTCTTCTTCCGAATCAGTGGGAAGTTGCCAGACGTGACGCCGTAGGAAATCTCAATATCTTGGCGAATCATTGAAGGATCAACAACGACGTTACGGAAATCACGCTGCAGTTGCTGGAATTCGGGAAACTCGCTTCCGACGACCTGATTCAGAAGCCCACGGAGCTGCCGACCACGAACCGGGGACACTGTATGTTTTTCTCATATTCTCCATTTCTCTCACCTCGGTGTGGTGTTCCTTGACCGCAAGTTTGGCCAAGCGGATTTCTAGCGTGTGTTCGGTGTGATGGGAAGTTACAGACAGCGGGAAAGTCTGCAAGCCTGCCAGGTAGGCTTATGCTGCTGTGTGCAGCCCGCAACTATACGCGAATGAAGGTCTGCTTGCCTAGCACAACGGATTCGCCAGGTGCAACGGAGAGAGCCATCATGGCTGGGTAACGCCGGCCAGTGACGCC
>DASQXC010000322.1:0-3546 GCA_035639935.1 Terriglobales bacterium | reverse complement strand
GTGACAGATGGAGACTACCGAGAGCAGGTCGTGCGAAATATACAGAATGGCTGTGCCCAGTTCGCGGTTCAGGCGCGCGAACAATGCCAGGACTTCCGCCTGGGTGATGACATCGAGTGCGCTGGTGGGTTCGTCGGCGATCAGTAAGGCCGGACGGTGCAGCACGGCCATGGCAATGAGCACCCGTTGCGCCTGCCCGACGCTCAGTTGCGAAGGACGGCGGCGCAGAAACTCCTCGTCGCTGGGAAGACTCACGTTGGAGAGCGCCGCCACGATGCTGGCTTGACAGTCGCCAGAAGAGCCCTGAGCGTGCGCCCGCCAGGCCTCGCGCAATTGCGTCCCGATGCGCAGCGCCGGGTTGAGCGAGGAGAGTGGGCTCTGCAGTACCAGTGCGATCTGTTTGCCGCGCCGGGCGCGCAGCTCACGCTCCTTCATGTTCATCAGGTCATCGCCTTCGAGATAGATGCTGCCCTCCGCCCTTCCGCCCTTGAGTTCCAGCAAGCGCAGGATGGCAAGAGCCAGCGTGCTCTTCCCGGAGCCACTTTGCCCAATCAGGCCGAGGATCTCTCCCCCACGCATCTGCAGGGAAATGTTGCGCAGCACCGGCGGCTTTTTGCCGTAGCGGGCCGTGAGGCACAGGGAGAGGAATGATTTTTGATTGGCGCTCAATGCTTGCTCGCAGTCTGGACACGCAGGCTGAGCGTCTCAATGTTCCAATAGGTCTGCGGCCGCAGCACTACCGGGCTGGCATTCGACACCGTTGCGGCCACGGCCGAGAGCGCATTCTTGTGAACCAGATAGATGAACGGCTGCTGCTCGACCGCGATCTCCTGCACGCGGTCGAAGTATGCCTTGCGCTTCGCGGGTTCAAGGCTGGCGGCCTGCTGCTTCATCAGGTGGTCGATTTCGGCTTCCCAGGCCGTCTCAGGCGATTTCTGCCGCGGATTCCACTGGTGGTTCTCGGCCGAGCTCAGCCACAGGTTCATCTGTGCATTGGGATCAAGGTCGGTATTCACCATTCCCAGCAACGCGCCTTCGTAGTTGTAGGATTCGGTAATGCGCTCTATCAGCGATGCAAAATCGAGCGTCACCACATGCACCGTCATGCCCAGCTTCGCCAGGTCCTGCTGGACCATAGTGGCCATTCGCTCGCGCCCTTTGTTCCCGGCATTGGTAACGATAGAGAACTCGACGACGCGTCCCTGACGGTCGCGCAGCGAAGAGCCTTGCAGCCGAAAACCGTCCTGCTGCAACCGGCGCAGCGCGCCGTTGGGGTCGTAAACCGGAGCATGGAGCTTGGCGTTGAACCAGAACTTGTTGGCGGGCGAGACCGGACCCGAGGCCGGCTGAGCGTGTCCGCCGTACACCACGCGGCAGAGATCGGCGCGGTTGATGGCCTCCGAAACCGCATGGCGGAAGTTCGTGGAGCGAAACCACTCGCGCTTGTACGCCGGGATGGGCGCGTTCGCCACCTGGTTGAACCACATTTCCTCGGAATCCAGCCCGGGCCCGGCGTCGTGGACGACCGAGGACAATTGGTTGGCGAGCCGATCGTAATATTCGCTGTCCAGCCAATTGATGAGGTCTATGTCGCCCCGGCGAAAGTTCATCATCTCGATGTCGCGGTTGGGCTGGATGCCGAGGCGCACGGAATCCAAATATGGCAATTGGCGCCCTGCCGCATCCCGCCGCCAATAATTGGGATTACGCTTCAGCAGCACATAAGAGTCGGGCTTGTAATCGGCCACGTAGAACGGTCCCAGGGCGGCGCGCTCCCTGTTCGCCGAACGCGAGGAGACGATCGCCACCTGGTCGAAAAGCTTCTCCAGACCTGCGATGGCAGCGGGGAAAGTGATCGTGATGCGGGTGGGCGAATCTACCCGCGTGCGCACTGCCCCTGATCCGGAGCGGAACGAATCGCCGGTGGGCGAGTGCAGCGCCGGGTCCATCAGCCGCTGGATGGTATAAGCCACATCCTCGGCGGTGAACGGCGTGCCGTCGGAGTAATAAAGATGAGGTCGCAGATTGAAGCTGACGCTGCGGCCGTCGCGTGCGGTCGTCCATGACGTCGCCAGTTCGGGCTCAGCCTGCTGTGTCCGCCGGTTAACGCGCACCAGCACGCCGCCCGTCAGGTAGCGGATGGTTTCTGACGCCTCGTCCGCCACCAGCAGCGGGTCGAAAGTTTTTGGGTCCGAGTGCAAATAGAACCGCAGTTCGCCACCGCTTTGGGCGAGGGCGGTCGAAAATGAAAGACACAGCAAGAGGGCGAGAGCTAGAGCCATTCCGCTGTTGATCCGACGAGCTTTGTGAAGGGGCACGGCTTCAGCCGTGCCGATATACGGCGCTACTGAGCCGGCCTTTACGGCCTGAGGTTCCCATCCCTCAGCGGCTAAAGCCGGATTTTCTCGCGGTTGCGTACGGCACGCCTGAAGGCGTGCCCCTTCACATAATCCCGAAATACTGCGGGACAGCCGCAGCCATAGGCATTTCATGCACACACCTCCTCACGCGAGAGAATGATCTGAAAACTGCTCACCGCCAGAATCAGCAGGACAAGTGGGACAAGCTTGCAGGCCTCGAAGCCAAAACTGGTGAAGCTCTCCAGCTCTCGCAGCAGGCTGCCCCAGGAGGGCAGCGGCTCGGCCACACCCAATCCCAGAATGCCGAGATTGGCCTCGCTGATGATGAAGACTGGGATGGAGATCCAGAACTGTGCCAGCAACACTGGTCTCAGGTTCGGCACCACTTGAATGAGCAACAAGCGGAGCCCGCGCACGCCCGAAGCGCGCGCCTGCAATACGAAATCAGAATTGCGCAATTCGCGGGCGCCGGCGCAAAGCACCCGCGCCGAAGCCGCCCATCCCAGCATGCCCAGAAGCAGAAAGGTGATCGCCACCGAGGTCATGGGCGAGACGTTCAGCGGCAGCATGGCACGCACGGCCAGCAGCAGGAACAACCAGGGCATGGAGAGGAACAAATCAGTGGCGGCCATGGCGCCACGCTCCCACCATCCGCCCAGATAGCCGGCAACTCCGCCGACGAACATGGCCAGCAAGCTAGAGAGCAGGGCCGCGGCCGGAGCCATCAGCAGGGAGACGCGAGTCCCATGTAGGACCCGCGAGAAGCGGTCGCGTCCCAGCTCGTCCGTCCCCAGTAGGTGCTGGTGCGATGGAGGAGAGTTGGGCACTTCGCGGAATTGCGTCGCGTAATCGGCGGGCGCCCACAGTCCGGCGCCCAGCGATGCCAGACTGAGCATCGCCAGCAACACCCACGCGAATTGGCGAACCCGTTTCATTTCTGATTTGCGATTTGTGATTTGTGATTTGTGATTTCCAGTGAGCACTCGCGTATTGACCGCGATCAGAAATCACAAACCAGAAATCACAAATTCGTTTCTCGGCCTGCGAACCTCTGGCCCACTGTTTCCGATCCCCAGTTCGCCGCCAGGGTGATCGCGGTGACCAGCACGGTCAGGTTCACCAGCAAGGGCAGGTCGCGACCCAGCGCGGCTTGCCACGCGAGCTGTCCGATTCCCGGGACGCCGCA
>DASQXC010000321.1:0-6990 GCA_035639935.1 Terriglobales bacterium | reverse complement strand
TTGAGGAACCGGTGCGGCCAGTGCACGCCTTTAACCCGCTTGTGCAGTTACCGACTGAGACCCAACAGGAGGCTCATCGGTGAGCGGGCGCGAGGCAGGCCGCGATGGGCGCAACCCGGATGCGCTGGAGGTTGTCTCCGGGGCCGAGCGCGAGCAACTGGAAGGCTGGGTGCCAGAACTGGCCAGTGAAGAAGAACTGCGAGAGGCGCTGGAGCACGCCTTCAGCTATCGCGGCGACGTGCTGATCACGCGCAAGGACGGCTTGAAAATCGAAGGCTATGTCTTTGACCGGCGCACAGGACGGACGCTAACCGAATCCGTCGTGCGTGTGCTGCCGAAAGATGGCGGCGCCAAGATCGCAATCTCGTACGCCGATATCGCTGGCCTTGCCTTCACCGGTCGCGACACGGCCGCAGGCAAAAGCTGGGAGAGCTGGGTGCGACAGTACTGGGAGCGGCGCGCGACGAAGTAGTTGTTGAGTTGTCGGTGGAATGAAGGTTTTTGTCACAGGCGCCACCGGCTTCGTGGGAAGCCACGTGGCGCGCGTTCTTTTACAACAAGGGGCGGAGCTGCGATTGCTGGTACGCGCCAAGAGCCGCACGGAGAACCTGGAGGGTCTAGCGGCTGAGCGCGTAGTCGGCGATTTGTGCGACGAAGAGCCGCTGCGCAGAGGAATGTCTGGTTGCGAAGTGGTGTTCCATGTCGCCGCCGATTACCGGCTGTGGGCGCCCGATCCACGCGAAATCTATCGCAGCAACGTCGAGGGCACGCGCACGGTGCTCGAAGCGGCGCGGGCTGCGGGGGTACGGCGAGTGGTGCACACCTCGAGCGTGGCGACCATCGGTTTCCGTACGAACGGGCGGCCGGCAGAGGAGGACTCGCCGGTTGCTCTGGCAGACATGATCGGAGCCTACAAGCGCTCGAAGTTCATGTCGGAACAGGTGGCGCTCGAGTTCGCCCGCACCGGATTGGACGTCGTGGTGGTAAATCCGACCACCCCGGTTGGCGAGCAGGACATCAAGCCCACTCCCACGGGCCAAGTGATTGTGGACTTCCTCAAACGGAAGTTCCCGGCATACATCGAAACAGGGCTGAACCTGGTGGATGTTCGCGAGTGCGCGCACGGGCACATCGCAGCAGCGGAGAGGGCCCGGCGTGGCGAGCGTTATATATTGGGGGGAGAGAACCTGACTTTCAAAGAAATCCTCGATCGGCTGGCGGCAATCACCGGGCTGCCCTCCCCACGGGTCAAGCTGCCGTATGCGGTCGCGCTGGCGACGGGCGCTGTTGACACGCTGTTTACCGGCGTCCTGCTGCGGCGAGAGCCGCGGGTGACGCTGGATTCAGTGCGTATGGGCCGCAAAAGGATGTTCGCATCATCAGCCAAGGCCGAACGTGAGTTGGGGTGGAAGATCGTCCCGGTGGATGATGCCTTGCGGCGCGCCGTGGAGTGGTTCCGGGCGCACGGCTATGCCTAGGGTCGGAATCATCACCGCCATGGAGACGGAAGTCGCGCCGCTAATACGAAACTGGCGGAAAAATCCCCACCCTTGGCAAAACCGGCACCTCGACTCCGCTCGGGGCAGGCTCCGGGTGGGGCACCCTCAATTTTTCAAAAATCCCCATCCTTGGAATTTGTTTGAAAGCGATGATGCTGTGCTGTTGTGCGGGGGGATTGGATACGAGGCAGGGAAGCGCGCCGCCGAAGCAGTGATCGAGTACGCGAAGCCCGATCTCCTGATCGCCGCCGGGCTGGCCGGGGGATTGAAGCCGGGGTGGACGCTGGGGCGGACGCTGGTCGCTGCGGAAGTGGTGGACGAGGCCACTGGGCGTCGGTTCAAGACAGCGTCGGGTGAAGGAACTGTGGTCAGCTCGCGTGCAATCGCGGGCGCGGCAAAGAAGCGGGAACTGGCATCGCGCTTCGCCGCCGACCTGGTGGACATGGAAGGTGCGGCAGTGGCTGAGGTTGCCGAAGCGCATGGGATTCCGTTTCTAGCTGTAAAGGCGGTATCGGATGAAATGGATTTTGAGCTGCCGCCGCTGCAGAGGTTCGTAGATGCCAACGGCAGCTTTGGTGGCGCACGCTTCGGGTTCTGGGCGGCATGGCATCCGCGCTGGTGGCCGGCAATAGCGCGGTTGAAGAGAAGAAGTGAGGTGGCGGCGGAGGCGTTGGCGGGGAAGCTCAGGGAAGTGATCGCTGAGGCGCAGCGAACATCGCGGGGCTCACGCCTCCTCTCAAAGATTTAACTTAAGGGTGCCCCACCGGAGCCGGTTTTGCTCGGGTGGGGAATTTGGATGGCAACGGCGACACAATCCGGGGTGAATCGGGAACAGAGGACGACCCCCGCCACCATGACTGCAGCCGTCTATCGCGGCAAGGACGACGTGCGCATCGAGACTGTGCCAGTGCCCGAGATCGGGCCAGGCGAAGTTTTGCTTCGCGTACACACCTGCGGGATCTGTGGCACCGACCTGAAGAAGATCGCGACTGGTTCGCATTCGCCGCCCCGTATCTTCGGCCACGAGACTGCCGGCACGATCGTGGCCGTGGGCGAAGGCGTGCGCGGTTTCGCAGTTGGCGATCGCGTAATGGCATTCCATCACATCCCTTGCGGGGACTGCTATTACTGCCGCCACAAAGTATTCGCGCAATGCCCGGTGTACAAGCGCGTGGGCTGCACCGCGGGTTTCGAGCCTGCAGGCGGTGGTTTCGCCGAGTATGTACGCGTGATGGACTGGATCGTCGCGCGTGGGCTGGTGAAGATTCCCCGCGATGTCTCATACGAGGAGGCTGCGTTCATCGAGCCGGTGAACACCTGCATGAAGGCGATAGAGACACTGCGCCTCGTTGCCGGAGAGAGTGTGCTGGTGATCGGACAAGGTCCGATCGGGCTCCTCCTTGCTTACCTGGCGAAGCGCGCGGGTGCAAGGGTCATCGCTTCCGATTTGTATGCTGCGCGGCTTACAATAGCCAAGTCCCTTGGCATCGCCGAGACGATTGATGCGTCGCGCAACGAGACTGTTCAACGAGTGCGCGAGCTCACCGAGGGACGCGGGGCTGATGCCGTCATCCTGGCGGTGGCCGCCAACCAGCTCGTCCGTCCCGCCCTGGAAGCGACGCGACCCGGCGGCAGAACGATGCTCTTCGCGCAGACGGTGCGCGGAGAGGTGGGGATCGACCCAGCAGCAATCTGCGTGGATGAGAAGTCGTTACTGGGCTCCTATAGCGCATCGGTGGACCTGCAGGATCAATCCGCGCGTTTCGTGTTCAGCCGTGAGCTGGACCTGACGCGGCTAATCACACACCGTTTTCCATTGTCGCAAGCGGTTGCGGCCCTGGAAGTGGCTGCCCACCCCGGCCCGGATTCGCTCAAAGTGGTGGTGCAACCCGCCCTCGATCCCAGCAAGACAAAACCCAGTTTGCTGGCGACCCCGGTGCCGGGTTGGGAAGGAAAGACGTGAACGGAAGCATGACCGCCGCTGTCCTTTATGGCAAAGAGGACGTGAAGATCGAGAGAGTACCTATCCCGCGGTTGGACGAGGGAGAAGTCCTGATCAAAGTACAGGTAGCGCTCACCTGTGGCACGGACCTGAAGGTGTATCAGCGCGGGTATCACGCGCGCATGATCGTTCCCCCGGCCCTGTTTGGCCACGAGTTGGCGGGAATCGTCGAGGAAGTGGGACCGAACGTCCGCTGGTTCCGGCGCGGCATGCGCGTGGTGGCGCTGAATTCCGCGCCCTGTCAGATGTGCTTCTACTGTTCCAAACACCAGGAGAACCTCTGCGAGGACCTGTTGTTCAACAACGGAGCGTACGCCGAATACATTCGCATCCCGCGGCGGATCGTCGAGACCAACATGCTGGCCATTCCCAGCGACGTCAGCTTTGAAGAAGCGGCCATGGTCGAGCCGCTGGCCTGCGTGTTGCGCGGCCTGCATGAGACCGGTGTGGAGATCGGCGACACGGTCAGCATCATCGGTGGCGGTCCTATCGGGTTGATGTTCGTGCAGGTGGCCAAGCTGGCTGGTTGCAATGTCATCGCTGTGGTGAAGCACGACTCGCAGGGTTCGGCGGCCAAGCGCTTCGGCGCGGATGACGTCGTGCAGATCACTAACACCGTGGATGTGGTGGAAGCAGTACGCGCCCTGAGTCCCGACCGTCGTGGGGCGGACGTGGTGATCGAGGCCGTGGGTCGCCAGCAAGCTTGGGAATGGGCGGTGGACATGGTGCGCAAGGGCGGCACGGTGAACTTCTTTGGCGGATGCGCTGCGGGAACCAAGGTCCCGCTCGACACCGGCCGGCTGCACTATTCCGAGATCACGCTGAAGGCCACCTTCCATCACACACCGGAGGCGGTGCGCAAGGCGTTCGCGCTGATCGTGGAGCGCAAGATCCGCGGCACGGATTACATCACCGGGGAAGCACCCTTGTCGCGCCTGCAGCAGGTGCTCCGCCATATGCTGCATCGCAATGGGGAAATTAAGACGGCCATAATCCCCGGAAACTAGGCTCGTCGCGAGCTTATGCCAACCATCGCGAACCACCGTCCCCGCAGCTTAGATGATAGGGATCCCACCCCAATTGACGCTTTGGCCAAACTGCCCGCCGAATATGCGATTCCCGATCGCGCCCC
The DNA here is from genome assembly GCA_035639935.1 of Terriglobales bacterium. Taxonomy (GTDB): domain Bacteria; phylum Acidobacteriota; class Terriglobia; order Terriglobales; family Acidobacteriaceae; genus JAHFUA01. The sequence goes on along the minus strand of DASQXC010000321.1, from coordinate 2,357 downwards.
GTCGCTAGCAGAAGCGCGGGCATATTGCGAGCGCCTGGCAAGCACGCATTACGAAAATTTTCCCGTCGCGACCTGGTTTCTGCCCAGGCGCCTGCGCCCGCACTTCTATTCCATTTATGCCTACTGCCGGATTGCTGACGATCTGGGGGACGAGATCGGCGACCCGCAACGGGCGCTGGCGCTCCTAGATAATTGGGAGCGCGAGCTGCAAGCGTGCTATGCATCTCTCAATGATGTCATCCTGAGCGAAGCGCGATCAAGCGAAGCGCGGGAGCGCGAGTCGAGGCCTGCCCTGAGCGAAGTCGAAGGGGGCCCCTACAATCCCTGTAAAGGAGGTCCGCGCCATCCCGTCTTCATCGCCTTGCGGGAGACCATCCGCGCGTACCAGATCCCGCAATACGAGTTCTCTGATCTGTTGAAGGCGTTTCGCCAGGACCAGACCGTGCATCGCTACGAGAGGTTCGATGACGTCCTCGGCTACTGCCGGTATTCGGCGAATCCAGTAGGTCACCTGGTGCTCTACGTCTGCGGTTATCGTGATGAAGAGCGGCAGCGGCTCGCGGATTTCACCTGCACCGCTCTGCAATTGGCCAACTTCTGGCAGGACGTGACCGTCGATTGGCAGAAGGGGCGTGTTTACCTGCCGCTGGAAGACATGCGGCGTTTTGGGCTCAGCGAGCGCGACATCGCCGAACGGCGCCCGACCCCAGAATTTCTGAAGCTGATGAAGTTTCAAGTCGAGCGGACACGGGACTGGTTTGAGCGCGGGTTGCCTCTGGTGGACCGCGTGGATCGTGAGCTGGCGATCGACATCGCGCTGTTCAGCCGTGGCGGACAGGAGATTTTGAAGGCTATCGAGCGCCAGGGCTACGACGTGCTGTGCCACCGCCCGGTGATTTCCAGGCGGCGGAAGCTGTGGTTGCTAGCGCGGGCGGCCTTAAATCGGGTGATCGGGTCATCGGGTCATCGGGAGATCCGGTGAATGAAAAATCCTGGCATCCGCAGGTCTTCAGATCACCCGATGACCCGATCAGCCGATGACCCGATGACCGATCCCACGGAAGGCCTGAATCGCTGGGAAGCTGTGTTGAATTCGCAGCTTGCAACTGCGTACGGAGTGTGCCGCCACATCACGCGGTCGGCGGCGCGTAATTTCTACTATGCGTTCCTGGTGCTGCCGCGGGAGCGGCGCAACGCGCTCAGTGCGGTGTACGCTTTCATGCGCCACTCCGACGACCTTGCAGACGATCCCGGTCTCACCCGCCGTGAACGCGAGGACAAGCTGACCGAATGGCGGAGCGCATTGCACCATGTGGTCGCCGGCGAACACACTGATGACCCGGTGCTGCTGGCGACGGCCGATGCGCAGCAGCGCTTCAATATCCCAATGGAGTTGTTCGACCGACTCGTCGAAGGCACAGCCATGGATGCGACCCAGGCGCCCGGCGAGGCGATCTGGTATCAAACCTTCGACGATCTGCGGCGCTATTGCTATTACGTCGCCTCCGTGGTGGGGCTCATCTGCATCAGGATTTTCGGCTATCGCGACCCGCAGGCGGAGGTGCTGGCCGAGCAATGCGGGCTGGCCTTCCAGTTGACCAACATCATCCGCGACGTAAAGGAGGACGCAGCCATGGGGCGCGTCTATCTGCCACAGGAAGACCTGCTACGCTTCGGATGCTCGGTGGCAGAACTGCTCCCGGCTGCCTGGAACAACAGCTTCAACACAACTCGGCTGCGGCCGGTGCTGGAGTTCGAGGCAGAACGCGCGTGCCGACTTTACCGCGCCGCCGACCGACTGCTGCCGCTTATCGACGAAGAAAGCCGCCCGGCGCTCTGGGTCCTGGTGGAGATTTACCGGCGCCTGCTGCAGAAGATCGCGGCGCGGGGCTACGACGTGTTCAGGGAAAAGATCCGGGTGAGCCGGCGCGAGAAGCTCTTCCTGCTCGCCCGGGGATTCTGGCGGCGCCTAGCTTGAACAACACGCTGCACGTCGCGATTGCGGGCGGAGGATTGGCGGGACTGGCTGCGGGTTGCGCCCTGGCGGATGCCGGGTTTCGCGTGACGCTGCTCGAGAAGCGGCCGTTCGTGGGCGGGCGTGCATCCTCCTACGAGCATCCCGGCACGGGCGAGGTGGTGGACAACTGCCAGCACGTTCTGCTCGGCTGCTGCACGAACCTCATGGACTTCTATCGGCGGACCGGCGTGGAGGACAAGATCCGCTGGTACGACCGGCTGCACCTCATCGAACCGGGCGGGGGAAGGTCGGACATCTCGCCAGCGTGGTTGCCGCCGCCCTTCCACTTTGTGCCGGCGTTCGTGAAAGCAAGCGCGCTCACCCTCGGAGACAAGTTAGC
>DASQXC010000320.1:0-3223 GCA_035639935.1 Terriglobales bacterium | reverse complement strand
AGCCCAGGTTCATGAACCAGACCGCCCGCAGCAACGCGTAGGCGTTGGGCATCGCTGCCGGCCACCCCCAGGATCGGCTAAGTATGCCGGTCACCGATAGGATCGGCAGGAGAACCACATTCACCAGAGGCCCCGCCGCGATGCTCCAGAGCGTAGCACCTGGGCGGCGGCGGGTTCACAAACGCCACGCCGCCCAGAGGCCACAGCACGATCTGGTTCGCCGTTCCCCCGACCTGTCGGCAGGCCAGGGCGTGGCCGTATTCATGAAGCATCACAATGAGAAACAGCGCCAGATACTCCAGCACGTTCCAGGTGAGAGAGGAATACGTTTTCGCTCGGCCGCTGATTTCGAACGCCGCCACCAGGAACCAAGACCAATGCAAAAACAAATCAATCCCAGCAAAACGGAACAGGCGGATAGAGCGTTGGCTAATGGACGCCATCCCGAGGATTTATAGCATGGAAGTTGAAAGCGGCATGTTGGTGTATGGAGTTCCGGCAAGGTTCGGGCCTGTCGTGCCCACTAGGAAGGCATATGCATATGCAAGATCAAAGATCGTGGAAATGCGCCAAACGGCTGACCTTCGCAGCATTCTTGACGGTGTTCTCCTTCAACTTACCTGTGATCGGCCAGGGACAAATGCCCGAGCATTCACACGGTCAGCAGCAGAACAAACCGGAACAAAAGCAGGAGCAGACGCAGCCCGAACAACAGATGCCCGGCAAGGAACATGGCCAGCATAAGGGGATGCCCATGCACGAGCACGCAACGATGCAGGCAGGGCACCGGGCTGCGGCAGAGCCCGCTTCGACCCCAGTCCCGATGCTCACCACGATGCGGGGCAAATGGATGCTGATGCTGCACGGTGTGGCTTTTCTGAATTCCCTGCAACAAAGCGGCCCGCGCGGCGCTGACAAGGTGTTTTCAAATAATTGGGTCATGCCAATGGCCCATCGCGAGCTCGGGCCGGGTTCACTGACGTTGCGCGTCATGCTCAGCTTGGAGCCTGCAACGGTTACGAATCGGCGTTATCCAGAACTGTTCCAAACCGGCGAGACGGCCTTCGGCAAGCCCATCGTGGACGGCCAGCACCCACACGATTTCTTTATGGAAATTGCTGTGCTCTACGATTGGAAGGTCGGCGAGAACACGACGGTTTCGTTTTACGGCGCGCCGATGGGTGATCCCTCCTTGGGACCGACAGCATTCCCACACAGAATGTCGGCATCGGAAAACCCGATGGCGCCCCTCGGTCATCACCTCCAGGACTCAACCCACATTGCTACTGATGTCTTAACGGTCGGGATTAACCACAAGGCCGTTCGGCTCGAAGCCTCGGGATTTCACGGGCGCGAACCAGACGAGCACCGCTGGGACATTGACTCCGGGAAGATCGACTCCTGGGCCACGAGGCTGACGATCAGCCCGACGCAGAATTGGGCGGGGCAGTATTCCATTTCGCGCCTCAACAGCCCAGAAAACCAGGAGCCAGATGAGGACATTCTACGCATGACCGCGTCGGTCACTTACAACCGTCCAATCACGGCCGGGAATTGGGCGACATCGCTGATCTGGGGGCGCAACCGAACTATGCCCGACGATGAGATCTTCAACGGCTACACTTTCGAGTCAACGCTGCGGTTCATGACTCGTAATTACGTGTGGGGACGTCTGGAGAATACGGATCGCACAAACGAGTTGCAGCTCGGGGAGAAGGTGCCGTCGCCTGGATTCCGAGAGCATTTCTTTGCGCGCGTTCAGGAATACTCGCTGGGGTACGATCACGACTTTGACCTGATTCCGCATTTGGTCACCGCGCTTGGCGCTCAGGTGAACTGGTACGGCATTCCGGACAAGCTGAGGCCGATTTATGGCAATCACCCTGTCGGTACGGTGGTTTTCTTGCGAGTGAGGCCGTTCGGGGACAGCCGATGACTTCGCCCGTTCCAGAGCAGTTCGTCCGCGTGGCTCGGCCATACACTGGCTGGCAGCCATGCAACTGCCTGACAGCGTCGCGCGGACCGAAATGCCCTTGCTCTGGCAGGTTGCGGATTGGTTGCGCTGGAATTAATCCTGCACTATTTGCCCCAACAGAGTGGGCAACGCCCCGTATGTGCGGTGGCAGTAACGATGGTTCCCGCCTTCAGCACCGCAGCGCCGACCAACACAGAAGCTACGATTAGCCATTTGCGCACGCTCTACCTCCGGTTCTGCTTTTCGTTTACGAGGCTACTGCCGCCCGGAGCCTACAGCTCAAGTGTAAGCAAAACACACGGTTGTAGAAAGGACAATTCCGTTGCAGCAATTCTCGGCACAGACTCGCGGTTTAACTGACGTTGGACGGCTACATCGCACCGGGAGAGATGATTTCGAACACGGGGTGGCTGCGGGCGGCAGCGATGAACTCGGCCAAAGGAGCGTCAGGCGGCACGGAAAAGGTATGTCGGAGAACGAAACCCGCCCAACGGCGATGCGAGCCGAGGGCCCAACACCTCTGTGAGCACGGGTCCGGCGACGTTTGGAGGCAGTTCGACAACCGTAATGGGGCGGCGGCTGCGATCGCGGGTGAGCACGCCCTCGCCGGCCGCGCACAGATTGCGAACCCAGTTGGAGCTCTCCTGGCGGTGGGTGGAGATCAGAAGGCTGCGGGCCGTCGCGCGTAAACAGATCTACCGGAGTAGTGCGGGGCTCCCCTGATTTGCGGCCGCGCACCGTGAGCACGACCATTGGACCCATGGGGAGGCCGACGCGCAGCAGTCCTTTGAGTATCCAAGTGACAGCGAGAAAGAGCCTGTGCCCAATGGTCGGGCCAAGGGGGGAAGACGCTGCCTGCTGCGGGACGGACACAGTGAGGACAGGGATGATACGCCCGGAGACGAAGGCTTGGGCTTCGCGTCAGAAATTTTGGCGGGAGTGGAATTTTTCGAAGAGGTTGAATTGGCTGGACGTGGTCGCGTCGTTATGGCCCCTCGCCCACCAGGTCAGTGCCACCCTTCACTTTGGCGCATTCGGTCCGAACAAAGTTGGGTCGGCTGGCAGGGTGCTCGCGGCAAAAGCGCCTGCGCGTGTTCCGTCCGTCCCTGCGCTGCTTCCGTATTTGCCGGCGCCTCGGCGGCACCGGCGTGTTGGGCCTTGCGATCGCTCCGAACACGCCCTTGCTTACAAGTTCGTTCTGCCGACGGCCAATCACGTGTTCCTGCCCGGCCACAGGATTATGGTGCA
>DASQXC010000319.1:0-2950 GCA_035639935.1 Terriglobales bacterium | reverse complement strand
GTGCGCGTTCGCTACTCCCAGGCGCCCACGGATATACTCGAATCCGCCGCCGACAGCCAAAGTCGCCGAAGTCAGCACCGCGGTTGCGAACTCCTCGTTTTCGAAGAGCGTCTGGCGCAGGATCTGCGATACGTCGATAGGCGTGGCTTGCAGGAAAATGTGCGACGGCCGGCCCGTGCGGCGCTCGATCCAGAAGACGGTGTTGCGCTCCTGCGATTCGAGGAGGAACTTGAGCTGAACACCCAATTCCTCGGTGCGGCGGATGAGGTTATGCACTTCTTCGGGCTTCTCGGGGATGCGCTGCAACTCGGAAGCCAGCCGCTGCAGAGCGTTGCCCAGCGCCAGGTATTCGTCGCCGTTCTCTTCCAGAAACTCGCGGCGGTTCTCGAAAGCGAAGCGGCCATCGCCCGCGGGCAGCAGCGAAAAGAATAGTTGCGAACGCTCGCGCAGATGGGCGCCAGCGGTATGTACCGCAGCGGAGACAATGGCTTTCATACGCAGCGTGTTCTCCACATCGCGCACCAATTGATCGAAGCGCACGTTGCTGACCGATACGCCAAAATAGCTGGAGGCCACCTCCTCGAGCTCGTGCGCCTCGTCGAAGATGACAGCAGCCGCCGGAGGCAAGATACCGGCATCGGGCGCGCCGTCGGCTGCCTGCTTGATCGCGAGATCGGCGAAGAACAGGTGGTGGTTGACGATGATGATGTCGCTCTCGGCCGCTCGCCGGTGCATCTCGGTGATGAAGCAGCGCTCGAACTGATTGCATTTCTGGCCGGTGCACGCCTCTGACCGAGCATCAATCCGAGGCCACAGTGGACTGGCCTCTGACATTGAGGTCAGCTCCGCGCGGTCGCCTGTGTTGGTGGTCTTCTCCCATTCGACGATGAGGCGCAGGTGATCCATCTCGTCCAAGCCACCCAAAGCAGGCTGGGAGGTAATGTCGTACAGCTTTTGCCGGCAAAGATAATTGCCGCGTCCTTTCATGTAGCAGACGCGCAGATTCCCGTCGCCTTTAGGGAACAGCGCGCGTTCGAGGAAGGGGATGTCCTTGTAGAAGAGCTGCTCCTGCAGGGTCTTTGTGCCGGTTGAAATGATGACGCGCTTGCCCGAGCGCAGCACGGGAACGAGATAGGCGAGAGTCTTTCCTGTACCGGTGCCCGCCTCCACGATGAGGTGACGGCTTTCCTTCAGAGCACGCTCGACCGCTTCTGCCATCTGCAATTGTCCGCGGCGGAATTCGTAGGCCGGGTGTGTGCGCGCAAGAAGGCCACCCGGGCCAAAGAAGGCGTGCAGCGAACCTGGCGCCAAGGCGGCAGCGGGCTGAGAAGAGGAAGTCAATGCAACTCATATAATAGCGACGGATTGCCAGAGATCATCACGGATTTGACAAGAGCGGCAAATACCGAAGCAGCGCGCGGCGTGCTCACGATCGCTATCGTGGGTCGGCCCAATGTGGGTAAGTCCACGCTCTTCAATCGGCTGATCGGGAAACGACGCGCCATTGTCGGCGATGAGCCCGGCATTACCCGCGATCGCCTCTATGGGGAAGCCGAGTGGGAAGGACGGCGGCTGCGGGTGATCGACACCGGTGGAATCATCCCCGAAGAGAAAGAATTGATTCCCGCCGAGATCTTTCGCCAGGCGCGCGTGGCGCTGGACGAAGCGGACGCGGTCATCATGGTCGTGGACGGCCGCTCCGAACTGGCCGCGCCCGATATAGAACTCGCCCGCCTGCTGCTGCGCGCCGGCAAGCCGCTATTCCTGGCAGTTAACAAGATCGACACACCTGCGCAGGAGCCGAACATTGAAGACTTCCGGCGGCTGGGCGTCCGTGCGATGTTCGCGGTCTCTTCCGAGCACGGCACCGGCGTAGCTGAGCTGCTCGAGGGCATCCTCGAAAACATTAACGCAGAGGTCGCAGAGAAGGCCGAGGTCACAGAGAGGACGGCGGAAGAGCGCAAAGAAACTAAAGTCGCGATAATCGGACGTCCGAACGTTGGCAAGTCTACGCTGCTGAACCGGCTCGCTGGGACGGCGCGCGCCATCGTCTCTCCCCTCCCAGGCACCACGCGCGACGCGGTGGACGAAGTGGCCGAGCGCGATGGCCACAGTTACCGCTTCATTGATACCGCTGGGATTCGCCGCAAGGGGAAGACCAAGCTCATGGCCGAGAAACTGTCGGTGGTGATGGCGCGCAAGCACCTGGAATCTGCCGACGTTGCCCTGCTGGTGATCGATGCCCTTGAGGGCGTCACCGCACTCGATGCCAATATCGCCGGCTACGCCCACGAGAGTGGCCGCTCGCTCATCATTCTGGTCAATAAATGGGATTTGGTTGGGCCGGGCCGGCAGGACGGCAAGAAAGCGGGCGACCGCAACAAATTTGAACAGCAGTTGCGCGAGTCGCTGAAATTTCTGAGCTATGCCCCCGTGCTGTTCGTCAGCGCGACCTCCGGCAAGGGCTTGGAAAAACTGTTTCCCACAATCGAACAGGTGGCGGCGGAGCGCAGGAAGCGAATCTCGACGGCGGAGATGAACCGCTTTTTGCGGAGCGTTGATTTTGACCGTGCTTCAGTGCCCGCCTCCAAGCGTGTGAAGATCTATTACATGACGCAGGCTGCCGTCGCGCCACCTACCTTCATCCTGTTCACCGACCGGCCGGTGAAGCTGCACTTCTCCTACCAGCGCTTCCTAGAAAACCAGATTCGCCGCGCCTTCGGTTTCCTGGGCACGCCCATCTGGATCAAGAACCGCGCGCGATGAGGGTTGCCACAGAGGCATAGGGTTTTATTTCCTCCTGCACTCTGAGTCTCCGTGTCTCTGTGGTTTAAGCGCTGAGGGATTGCTGAGTGCCGACCGCTGACCACCACGCATCGAATTCGCGCAAGGCACGCTCGCACTGCCGTCGATGCCGCTGGGCGCGGTCACGGACGCGCTCATCAAGCGG
>DASQXC010000318.1:0-7374 GCA_035639935.1 Terriglobales bacterium | reverse complement strand
GTGGTCGGCTCCATGCACGAGCGCAAGACGCTCATGGCCGACCTCGCCGACGCTTTCGTGGCGCTTCCCGGCGGCTACGGCACCTTGGAAGAGTTCTTCGAAGCGGTCACCTGGACACAACTCGGAATCCACAAGAAGCCCTGTGGTCTTCTCAACGTGAACGGCTACTACGACCCGCTGCTGTCGCTGCTCCAAGGTGCCGTCGCCGAGGGATTTCTACGGGAGCCGAATCGCTCGCTGGTGCTGGATGCGGAGAACGTCTCCGCCCTGCTTGAAAAGCTCGAAGATTGGCAGTCTGCCGGTGCGGAGCTCTGGATCGGCAGAGCCGAGCGGTAGAAGACAGCTCCCCGCTGGGGGCTTGACGCTCTGGCGGCAATCGTTGATAGTGCGTTGTTTCGCCTCCATGCCCAGCGCAGGCCAGAAGGGGGACATTGTGATTCGCGAAGACATTCTCCAGCAATTCCCCGAGTTGTTCGGCACCAAAACGGTGAATGGCCAGGAAATCAATGTCGAACAGACCATCGCCAGCCTCACGCGCGAGTTGGAGCCTGAGATCGCCGCCGCCCTGACCGCGCGACGGGAGTTACTCGAATCCCCGATTCCCGTAAGGAAAAAATATGCCTGGCCGAAGTGGGAGGACTCGTTTGAAGACCCCGTGAGCGGCAAGCCGTGGACATTCCGCCAGATTGTGCAGGGGATGATTGACAACTTTCTCAGCCGAGGCAGCCAGTGGCGCTGGCGGCTCAACGACGAAGTGCCCATCCCTAATGACGCGCACCCGCTCACCAATCCTGGCTTGGAACTCACCGGGCCGTGGCATCCCCTGGATATGGCCTTCAATGCATTGAATAGCCCGGCGCCCGTGAATATGCCGGACTGGGAAGATGCGTCGCCGCCGCATTTCCAGCCCGATGGCACGCCCAAGAATCAGCCAATTGGAATTTTGGCTGCTTTGCAGAATGCCAAAGACATTCTGGAAGGGCGCTGGGCTGATCGCCCGTATGAAGTGGTAAAGAAGGGACAGCGGCGCACGTACAGGCTCACCAAGCCGCCGTCGCAGTGGCCGACGCGATTTTGCCGGCCCCCAGGAAATCACGTGCGCTTTGACTATATTACGGTCGATGGCCAACCCGTCCCCGGTCTGATTGCTATCGCTACTCTTTGGACCTTCAACACCTACGACTTGCTAAAGCGGGCCGGCACTGGGGTGTACTACTACATTCCCAAGGTTCAGACTCCTCAGGAGGCGCTAATTTTGGAGAAGCTTCTGTCGCGGCTGGAAGGCCTGATCGGCGTCGCGGTTGGGACCATCAAAATCAAGATCCTGTACGAGGAAGGAAATGCGGGCCGGTTCTTGCCGGCGATTGCATGGGTCTTGCGGCGGCGGCTGCTGGGAACCAACGTGGGCCGCTGGGACTACACCGGAAGTATCATCGAGATGTGGAAAGACGACCCGCAAGGCGTCTTTCCCGATCCACAGACCGTTGGCATGGCGGTTCCCACCATGATTGCTTATCAGCGCTACAACGCGCTCATGATGCTCATGGCGGGCATGAAGAATGGCGAACTCACCCAGGGCGCTCCCATCGGGGGAATGGCCGCGGTCATGATGTATCAACCCGGCGATCCCTATGGCCGGTCGCGCTACAACCCCGTCGCTCTGCGAGCGATTGTGGTCGATAAGCTGCGTGAGCGCCTGCTGGGTCTGATGTTTGTGCGCGATGGGCCGCAGCCCGCCGGACAGCAGATCACTCTCGACGACGTCCTTGGCGGTCGCGTGAAAGGACGCCTCTACGATGCCTACCGGCAAAGCTGGGTCGCGAGTCCTGACCCCGCCTATGTGGCTGCCGGCAACGCGCCCCTACGGGCCGCCGTGAGCGAGTTGCAATCGATCCTCAATGCGCCTCTGGAGACTACCGATGTCAAAGGCAAACCGGTCCCGACGGTCTCCAGCGGCCTCAGTGAAACGGAGCGTCAGTTGCTCCAATCCCGCGGACTTTTGAACCCGCAAGGTAAGATCACGCCCTGGATTATCAGCAAGGATTCGGTCGATGCGCCGGAGAAAATCCTCACCCAAAAACTCTGGGACGACATCTACAGCGTGCCCAAAGGCGACATCACCATTGAGCACATCCAGCATTCCTTCTACATGGCGGCCAACTACGGGTTCCAGATCCTCAACGGCAACTTCGCGGCCGCCATTGACGATTATGAACTCAAGCAGCGGTTTATGAACGATCTTGCGACTTACCGCATAAATGTGTCGTGGCTGTGGACCCTGGCCCATCACCAGGCCGCCATCACCAAGGACGGCTGCTTCAAAAGCTCGGTGCTCACCGAAGACGGTGTCGAACTAGCCGCCAACGCCGAACCGGTCAAGGCCGGTACACGCTTCACCCGCGAGATGTTCGACAAGGTGTGGAATTATCATAACGAGTGGACATCGGAATTCTTCGCGGAACTCGATCGCCGCGGCGATCCCGGCCGCTTTGACCGCAGCAAGGCTCCGGTGATCATGGAGCTGTTGAAACGGCAATTGCTGTGTCCGCGTTACATTCAGCACAGCGCCCGCGTGCTGTTTGTCGTGGGACAGGCAAACCGCGAGGAGCGCGCCCAGATCCTGGATGCAATCTTCGACCTCTCCCGCGAAGAAGTGGTCAAGCGGGTCCAGGCGGGCAAACTGGACCAGGTTGCCTTGAACGCTCACGATTACGTGTACGACATCTTCGAGGAAAAGCAGCATCCGGCCGTGAGGTCGCTGGGACGACAAACCGCGTGACTTGACATCTACCGTTTGCGATTCAATCGTGGAAGCCCACGCCTTCAGGCGTGGGAATTATGGGCGGCTCGGAATAGCGCCTTTAGGCGGTGCCATTCAGCTGCTGAAGCCGCATGTCACAATTGGAGATCTTTTCCCCAGCCTGAAAGGTGTGGGCTTCCACACTGGAACGGAGGAATCATGGGTCCAGGCGTGATTTTGCTGATCATTTTGGGTATCGTCGCGCTCATCGGGCTGATGTACAACAGCCTGGTGCAGTTGCGGGTGCGTGCCGATTCGTCCTGGTCGGACATCGACGTGCAGCTCAAGCGGCGGCACGACCTGATTCCCAATCTGGTCGAGACGGTGAAGGGCTACGCTGCGCACGAACGGGGCGTGTTTGAGAACGTCGCCAAGTACCGCTCGATGGCCATGTCGGCCAGCACTCCCGAGCAGCGCGGCGAAGCTGAAGGACAGCTCACGCAGGCGCTACGGGGATTGTTTGCAGTGGCCGAGAACTATCCCCAGCTCCAGGCATCGCAGGAATTCACGCAGCTCCAGGGTTCGCTCAACGAGGTGGAGAACTCGATCCAGAACGCGCGACGCTATTACAACGCGGTAGTGCGCGACCTGAATACACGCATCCAGAGCTTCCCGACCAATATTCTCGCCGGCATGTTCGGCTTCCAGCAGAAGCCATTTTTCCAGCCGGAAACGACAGCCGACCGCGAGCCCGTGGCCGTGAAATTCTGAAACATGCTGCGTCCTGCTAGACCGGGGAGGTGGGTACTCAGGATCTCCTCTGGCGCCGCACTGCTATGCGTACTGGCGCTCCCCGCCTTGGCGCGCAATTGGCGCATCGCCAATTTTCAGGTCACGATCGACGTTCACGAAGACGGCTCCGCTTTGGTCAGCGAGCGCCTCACCGCCGTCTTCACCGGCTCCTATCAGGGCATCTATCGCACTATACCCATCGAATATCCCGGCCCGCGCGGGGCCAATTACACGCTCTTCGTGAACGTCACCGGCGTGAAGGACTTCGACACCGGTCGCGCGCTCCGGCATGAACTGCGCCGCCAAGGCGATTACCGCCAAGTCAAAATCTACGTCCCTGGGGCGGTGGACACGGATAAGACGATCGAGATCAACTACGTAGTAAAGAACGGCATCCGCTTCTTCCCTGACCATGACGAGTTCTACTGGAACGTAACCGGCAACGACTGGCCGGTGCCCATTGACCATGCCTCCGCGCTGATCATGTTCCCCCAGAACGCTGCCGGGCAACTTCGGGCACAGGGCTTTACCGGCATCTACGGATCGCGCCAGCAGGAGGTCACGGCTGAGGTCCGTGATGCCGCCGCCAGCTTCGAGACCACTAATCCTTTACCAATGCGCGCCGGCCTGACCGCCGACGTCTTCATCCCGAAAGGCATCCTGCACGAACCGAGCGCGCTCACGCGCACCGCATGGTTCGTCCAGAGCAACCCTGTAGTCCTGCTGCCGGTGATTGTGTTCGCGGTGATGTTCGGGCTGTGGTACACGGTAGGCCGCGATCCCGACCCCGGCCTTTCGGTTGCGCCCATGTACGAGCCACCAAAAGACATGACGCCGGCCGAATGCGGCACGCTGGTGGACGACGCCGTCCGCCCGCGCGACATCACCTGCACGCTCGTGGACCTGGCCGTCAAGGGCTACATCAAAATCGAGGAAGTGAAGGAGCAGCATCTGCTGTTCAGCGGCCGCGATTACATCTTCCACTTGTTGAAGCCGCGTTCGGAGTGGAAGCGCCTGGCCGCGCACGAGCAGGTCATGCTGGAAAATCTCTTTTCCGGGGGGGGCGAACGCACCAGCCTTTCCACCCTGAAAGACCACTTCTACACGGCAATTCCCGCCATTAAGGACGACCTCATCTATGAGCTTAAGCAAAAAGGCATGTACACGGTGGATCCGGAATCGGCTCACGGTTACCTGGTCGCCACGGTAGTGGGAATTGTGATCCTGCTCCTGCTCCTCAACCACTTCGGACAGTTCCCGCTGCTGCAGTCGGGTGTGTGGAGCGTCGTTTCTGTCATCATCTCGGGAGTGATCCTTTACCTGTTCGGGCGGCAGATGTCGGCTAAGAGCCTTAAGGGCGCCCGCACCTACGTCCAGGTGCTCGGCTTCGAGGAGTTCATGAACCGTGTGGACAAGGAACGCCTCAAGCAAATGCCGCCGGACACGTTCGAGAAATATCTGCCCTATGCCATGGCGCTGGGCGTAGAACATCGCTGGGCACAGGCTTTCGACGGTATCGTTCAGACCCCGCCGAGCTGGTACACCGGGCCTACACCCATCAGCTACGGATTCAATCCCATTCTTTTCACCAACAATATGGGCTACATGTCCAGCCAGGCGCACGATGTGTTCGTATCCGCTCCGCGCTCGAGCGCGAGCGGCTCGGGCTGGTCGGGCGGGGGATTTTCCAGCGGGGGAGGCTTCTCCGGCGGAGGCTTCGGGGGAGGTGGCGGGGGGGCATTCTAGCTCCCGGCCAGCGCTTCTGAAGGAGTGGGCCTCCATAATTTCCCTTATCCAACACCAGCCCCCGAGCATCCATCCAATGGATTAGCCTTAGAGCTAGGAGCGTGGCTGTATGGCATATCCAGAGGTTCCGGTACTCGATCCCGAGCGAAAACTTCCGGCAAGCGGCCCCCGGGCTGTCAATCCGCAGTGGAACCAAACGGCAAAGCAAATCGGATGGGCGCTGGGCCGGGCAGCTAATCGTGTCCGCGAAATGCCGCTGAGGGCTAGGCGAGCCAAAAGCGACATGCGCGAGCGGTTTGAGGTGATCCGCGGCCGCAGCCGCGAGCAGGGCGCCGATGTCGCCGCGCGCGTGCAAGGGAAGGCAAAGCAAACTGCGCGTCAGGTCAAGGCTCGCGCCCGCGAAAACCTGCGAATTGCACATAACCGCGCGGAGCGCCTGTCGCGCGAGCGTCCCGTTGAGATCATCGTGGCCGCCTGTGTTGCCGCGTTCATCGCCGGCATCCTGCTGCGCATATGGAGGTCCAACCGTGCCTAACGATAATGGAAAGACTCTTGTCGGCGTTATCAACGAGGCCAAGGAGGAGCTGAAGGAATTCCTTGATACTCGCTTGCAGATGCTGCGCAGCGAGATGAAACCGAAGCTCTCCGTCTGGAAGCTTGCGCTTCCGATGTTCGTGGTCGCGGTATTCATTGCCGTGATGGGGTTCATCTTGCTCAGCGTAGCCCTGGTAGCCGCCATTGCGGTCGCGGTCGGGTGGGGATGGTCGTTCCTGATTGTGGGAGCCTTCTATTGGATAGTGGCCGGCCTCATTGCCTTGCTGGCCTATGGCGAAATCAGGGCCGAAGGCGTCGCGCCACAGCGCACCCTGCGCGTCCTCAAGCAAGATAAACTAGTGTTCGAGAATGAAGCGAGGGCACAACTATGACCCGCCCAATGCCTGTGGACGTACTGGAAGAACGCGCCGCCGACCAGCGGCGGCAACTGCATAACACCGTGGTGGAGCTGAAGTCCAGTCTGCGGGACAGGCTAGACTTACGCCACAACGCCCGCGAATACCTGCTGCCCGCAACAGGCGTTGCAGCCCTTCTCGGTCTGATCGCGGGTTACGGCTTCACCGGAATGTTCACCCGCCATTGAGCACCGAGTGCCGAGTTCCGAGAATCGGGTGATCGGGTCATCGGGTGATCGGGTGATTGAAGGAACACGCCTAATATTCCGATAGTGGATCTTCCGACTTC
Organism: Terriglobales bacterium; assembly: GCA_035639935.1. Taxonomy (GTDB): domain Bacteria; phylum Acidobacteriota; class Terriglobia; order Terriglobales; family Acidobacteriaceae; genus JAHFUA01. The sequence goes on along the minus strand of DASQXC010000318.1, from coordinate 857 downwards.
CTCTCTCGCCCTGCGGCAACTGTTTCCAATCACCCGATGACCCGATCACCTGATTCTCGGTACTCGCAACTCGGTACTTACCAGATGCCCCCATCTGTCTCCCGTAAGGTTTCCGTGTTATATAAACCAGCAGCACTGGATTTCTGCTTGGAATGACCATAATGGATAAATCGGCCCGATTCGCTGGCCCAAGCGCTGCTGTAACCGACGTACGCACCGGAACACGTTTCCCGCTGCAGTTGCCGATCACCATCTCCGAGACGCAGTCGCGGCGCAGGTACCGGGCAACCACCGACAACGTCAGCGCCGCAGGCGTCTTTTTTCGGGCGGCAGAGCCGTTGAAGGTAGGCACCCGCATCAGCTTTGACATCATGCTGCCGGGACAGGTCTTGGGTGCGCAGCGCGATGTGAAGATCCGCTGTGCCGGCAGGGTAGTGCGAGCCGAGTCCAGCCGGATTCCTGGAACAAAGCCAGCCGCCACCCGCGAAGAACTCCGCGGGATGGCTTGTGTGATTGACCAATATCGGTTCATCCCTGACGCGACGGAGTAGCATGCTCAAGATTATTTTGGCAGACAACCAGGCGATTTTCCGGGCGGGCGCGGCCAAGGTGCTGGCTGTGGAAGACGAGGTGCGCGTAATGGCGCAAGCGCAGTCGGCTGAGCAGATGATGATGGCGCTGGAAAAATTCCGCCCGCACGTTCTGCTCTTTGCCGCTGCCCTGCAGCCGGATCTGAAGGCAGTGGCCGACCAGTCGGCCCGCAGCAAGACGCGCCTGGTGGTGATCGCCGAGAACGGCGAGCAGCCTGCCCGCTATCTCGGCATCGGCATGCATGGCGTGGTGTACCGCAATATCGG
>DASQXC010000317.1:0-3973 GCA_035639935.1 Terriglobales bacterium | reverse complement strand
TCACACGCCGTTCTATGCCGAAGCTGGCGGGCAGGTCGGCGACGTCGGCTGGTTTTACGACAGCGATCACAACACCGTCGTCGCCGAAGTGACCGGCTGCTATTACCCGGTGCAGGGCGTGCGCGCGCACAAGGTCACGGCAAAGCAAACCATTCATGTCGGCGAGCGCGTGGATCCTGTGGTCAACACCGGCGAGCGCGAAGCGACCATGCGGAATCACACCGCAACGCATTTGCTGCATGCCGCCTTGCGCGAGGTGCTGGGCAAGCATGTAAAGCAAGCGGGCTCGCTGGTCGATTCCCGGCATCTGCGCTTCGACTTCTCGCACTTCACGGCCATCGCGGATGAAGAGCTGCAGGACATCGAGGACTTAACCAACAAAGAAGTGCTGAAGAACGAGAGGGTCGCGGTCATCAATGATGTGCCTCTCGAAGTAGCCATCAATGAGTACAGGGCCATGGCGCTCTTCGGTGAGAAGTATGGCGAGCGCGTGCGGGTAATCAAGATCGGGGACTTCTCCACCGAACTCTGCGGCGGCACGCACACCGCCATGACCGGCGAAATTGGATTGGTCAAGATCCTCGACGAGGGTTCGGTCAGCTCGGGCGTTCGGCGTGTTGAGGCGGTCACCGGCTTGGGCTCGCTGGGCCACTTCCGCCGGGATCATGAACTTGAGCGTGTCGTGTCGAGCCTAGTAGGTCGTGCCGAGCCGGCGGTGTCCCCGGCCGAAGCGCTGCGACTGGAACTCGCGCGCCAACAGGCCGAGAACAAACGGCTGAGCAAAGAACTGGAACGCGAGCGGATGAAATCTGCCGCCGCCAAGGTCAGCACGGCAGAAGACAAAATCCAGCTCGTGGACGGGATCAAGGTCCTGGCACACCGCGTGGACAACCTCGAGCGCCCTCAGATGCGCACGCTTGTGGACAATCTGCGTTCCAAGCTGGGTTCGGGTGTGGTAGTCCTGGGCTCGACCTCGGATGGCAAAGTGGCACTTATCGCGGGCGTCACCAAAGACCTCACCAGCCGCGTGCAGGCCGGAAAGATTATCGGACCCGTAGCTGAGCGAGTGGGCGGCTCAGGCGGCGGGCGTGCTGACATGGCTGAAGCGGGGGGCAAGAATCCCGACGCGCTCGACGAGGCCCTGGCCGAGGTTGCGGCAGTCGTCAAATCCCTGCTCAAGTAAGCACCCTCGGCGTCTTGCTGCTCGCCGCTAGCTGTTACAATCCTCAGTTCGAGAACGTCGATGGACCAGCCGCGGAAGTTGGCGCATATCAGGAGTCCTCAAGCCACAGCGAGATTAGCCTTAGCTCTCTTTCTGGTTACCGCTTTTTCCCCGTCTTTTCTGTCCCCAGCAGAGCGCGCACCTTCTACTCCGGAAGAGCGTGCCAAGGTGATTGACCTGGTCCACAAGCTGGAAAACGATCCCCTGAATCCCAAGGCAGAGGAGTGGCGCGTGTGGCTTGCGAAGTGGATCGATGAGGTGCCGGATGTCGTGGTGCCGGTGTGTCCCGGGTTGCTGCCGCAACTGCTGCGCAGCAATCACAACTACTCTCACGAACTCGCGATGCAGGTGGTCTATTCCAGCGCTGCATTCATAGTCGAGCACCCCGAACGGCAGGTGGACCAGCAGGCGGTGTTCCAGGCGGGCGTGGACGGCGCGCTTAAAGCCTACCAGTCCATCCTCAAGGCCCGGCCTCGTGCCCGCTGGTATTTCCTCGACAGCCTGATTCAGATGCGGAACAAGGGCGAGCTGAAAGAGTACCTGCGGAAGCAGATAGACGAAAACTGTATCTCGGGCTTGCAGGCGTAAAGGCCAGTTGTCAGTTGCCAGTAAAGCGGTTGAGAGGCTTGGCGTCCGCTGGCAACTGACAACCGAAAACCGGGAACTGCTGACAACTGACTACTGATTTACGGACTTCTTTTTGGCCGTCACCTTGTGCGCAACGAGCTTGTCCTTGACCGCGTCGTATTCTTTTTGCGACAAAATCTTCTTGGTCAGCAGGTCACGCTTGGTGTTGTAGGGCCGGCCGGCGATGATCTTGTCGGCTGTCGCCGGGCCGATCCCTGGCAGTTTTTCCAAATCCTCCTTGCTGGCGCTGTTGATGTCAACCTTACCCGTAACCTTATCAGCAGCCTTTTCGGTGGTCTTCTGTGCCGCTTGGCCGGCATTCTTTGCTGCGGACTTCGCCTTCTCCCCTGTCCCCTGAGCATTCGATTGGCTGGACGTTTCCTGCGTCTGCGCAGGCACACCCGTCAGCAGCAGCGCGAGCAGCACGGCGAGTACAGCTAACGATAGTTTCTTCATATCTCCCTCCCTTTGTGCGGATGGAACGCATGGCCCTGACAACAGGTTGCCTGCGGAACTCAGCAATCAAGCCCGTCATTGGGCTCGTGAGATTGTAACTGAGCTCTGATCGCAAGAATCAAAGATCACCAAATCAGAGATCAAAAGTCGCTAATCAGACAATCGTTTCCCCACTCCTCCACAAATACCAGCACGCCACCGAGCAATAGGGCTGCCAGCTACGGGCCAGCTTGGCGACTTGTTTGTGATTAGGGAGCTTACGCTTGCGGTAATGCTTCTTGATGGCGGCGCGCACGCCGTAGTCGGCCGTTGGCAGCACATTCGGACGGCGCAGGGCGAACATCAGGAACATCTGCGCTGACCAAATGCCTATGCCCTTCACACGGGTGAGGTGCTCGACCACATCCTCGTCCGACATCTCCGGCAGTCGCGCGAAATCAATCTCCCCCAAGCGCGTGCGTTCGGCCAGATCGCGCATATAGGAGAGCTTCTGCCGGGAGAGCCCGACGGCTCGCATCTGCTCCGGCGTGAGTGCCAGGATTGACTCCGGCGTGAGCGAGCCGCCCGCTGCGGCGACCAGGCGATCGAAGATACTCCGCGCAGCATTGCCATTCAGTTGCTGGAAGGCAATGGAGCGCACCAGGCTTGCAAATGTCGGCTCGCGATAGGTGATGCGGCAAGGGCCAACACGCTCGATAATCGCGGCCAAGACAGGGTCGGACTGCTTTAGATGGCGGACAGCATGTCGCATCGGGGATGTAGATTCACCACGGACGCAAAGAGACACAGAGAAATATCACGCCGCCGTCTCCCACCCCAGAACGCCAAAACCGGGTGTTCTGGGGAACCCGATCTTGGCGGCTGTCAGGCGGTTCTCTCCCGCCCGCACAGCGGGCGTCGGCCTGGCGGCGCTACATGATGCTGACTTCCGTGTACGTACCGTACACCTGCTTCAGCGCGTCGCAAATCTCGCCCACAGTGGCATAGGCGCGGACGGCATCGATGATATACGGCATCGTGTTAGCGTCGGAGACTTTGCCCTCGGCGCGTACTTGCGGCTCCTGCGCTGCAGCTTTCTTCAGGGCGTCGAGGCGGCGCTGGACTTCTTCGTTGGAGCGCTGCGCACGCAGCTTCTTTAGCTTCTCTGCCTGATGGCAGGCAACGGTGTCTTCGATATAAAGGGTCTCCGGCGTCCTCTCCTCGATCACGAAGTCATTTACCCCGACGATGATCTTCTCCCCGGCCTCGACCGCCCGCTGGTACTGATACGCCGCCTCGGCGATCTCCTTCTGCGGATAGCCGCGCTCGATGGCCTTGACCATCCCGCCCATGGCGTCGAGCTTCTCGAAGTAATCGAAGGCGCCTTTCTCCATGTCGAGGGTCATGCGCTCGACGAAATACGAGCCCCCCAGCGGGTCGATGGTCTGCGCCACACCCGATTCATAAGCGATGATCTGCTGTGTGCGCAAAGCGATGCGCGCCGCGTCGGCGGTGGGCAGCGCGAGCGCCTCATCGTAGGCGTCGGTGTGCAGCGATTGTGTTCCGCCCAGCACCGCGGCCAACGCTTGGATGGCGACGCGGGCGACATTGTTCATCGGCTGTTGTGCCGTGAGTGAAACACCCGCAGTCTGAGTGTGAAAGCGCATCAGCCAGGTGCGTTCTTTTTGC
>DASQXC010000316.1:0-2951 GCA_035639935.1 Terriglobales bacterium | reverse complement strand
CAACGGATCAAGGTTGGCCTCCAGGTACCCCCAGCGGCGGAACAGGTCGAAGATCTGTTCCTTTTCGAGAGTTGCTGTTTGGACGAGCATTTGCACATAATGATGCGCGCTGCGGACCTAGGGACTCATACACGGCACTTGTGCCAGTCGACCACCATGGTGGGGGCCAGCGAAACTCCCAAGTGAGCGAGCGCGTGTCAGTGCACGGCTTCAGCCGTGCCGTCTGAATACCTTTAGTTTGTCATTCCGAGCGCCGCCCGAGCGAGCGTGTGCGAAAGAGGGCAAGCGAGGAATGGCCTTCCAGTGAAGGTTGATAAGCAATACCAGGGTCCCTCGTCGCGCTCAACGGCACGGCTGAAGCCGTGCCCTGACACGTGATCCCGCACCAACCAGTCTTCCCTGGCGCAGGCCGGGGGTCCCTTCTTGCGAAACCAAGGTTACCCATAAGCATGCACGCGCTCCGGCTTGACCCGATAAAGGACGCGCACCTCACCCGGTTGCCGGTACGGGTACTTATCCACGCCTAAATATTTCTTGGCCAGTTTATCGATGTGCTGGTCCGCTCCTCTCTCCGTGATCTCGACGACGCGTCCGCGGACTTCAAGGTAGCGGTATGGATTGTCGGGGTCCATGAGCGTGAGCGTCACCTTAGCATTGCGGCGCACGTTCTTGTCCTTCTGCCGGCCGCGCGCGGAATTAAAGAGCACGTTCCCATCTTCAAGATCGCACCAGACCGGGTTCACCTGGATATCGCCGTTGGGCATCAGCGTAGCCAGGCTGGCGAAGGCGCGCTTGCTGAACAGATCGCGGTATTTTTCCGGGATGGTCACATCAGCCATCGTGTCCTCCCTGCAGGCTGTTCTCAGGCGTAGCTGTGCAGGTTTGGAAGAGTAGAGACGCAGCATGCTGCGTCTCTACTCTTTTGTAAAAAACTAGTCGCCCTTGTTCTTGCCCGATTCGCTGGCCACCTGGACGGGCGCGCCGGTGAACAACGCCCCCGCGCCGTTCTCTGCCGCGAGCTTATTGAATCCGGTCACATCGCTTGTGAGCAGCGCATTGTAGTCCTGCAAGAACGCTTGCCATTCCTTCTGCAAATTGGCGTGCTCCTCGAGCAACAGCGGGCTGGGAGCGCGATCGTAATCCGCCATGATGGCGCGCAGCAGACCCTCATACTCGTCGTGCAATTTCGAGGTGAAGCGGATGTAATCCTTGGCCTCCGGCTGCAATTCAGTGTTATACACGCGCTCCTCGAGATTTTTGATCTTCTTCTCCAGGGCGCGCGCCTGCTCCAACACGGGCGCGTACCCGGCCGGCACCATGCGGCCCGAGGTCTCATCTGCGGTCAGCAGTTTCTTCATCACGCCAAGCTGAGAATTCAGGCTGTCCAGACGATTGAGCGCCTCGCTCAAATCAGAAAGCTGGTCCCGGACGTCGAGCGCCATTTTGGTTTGGGCGCGGAAGGCGTCCATGTCCGCAGGGAAGCGTGGATCGGCCGCTACTTCCGCGGTCTGCGATTCCGTCTTGCCATTCACCGTGACCGAAACCTTGTACGTGCCCGGCACCACCGGCGGTCCCAGGTTGGTTTCAAAGAACATGTTGGGCTCCGGTGGTGGCACAAAGCTCAGGCGCACCGGCTGCTGGTAACGCAGGTCCCAGATGGCGCGGTTGAAACCGGCCTTCGCGGGCCCATAGAACGTCTTGACCCATTTGCCATCGGCATCGCTGACCACGATCTTCACTGGCGTCTGCTGCTTTTCTTTCATCTCCGGCGTGACCTCGATCTCCGATTTCAGGAAGTAATCAATGATCGCGCCGTGCGGAGCATCCGGGGTAGAAAAGCCAGCCTGCCTGAAACCGCGCTTGTTCCACAGGTTCCAGCGATGGGCCGGCTGCAGGCTGAACAGGTGAAAATCGCCGGCCGTGGTCTGCGGCGTCGTTTCCTCCAGCGCCGTAAGATTGTCGAAGATGAAAGCGCCGCGCCCGTGGCTGGCGACTACCAGGTCGTGTGTCTTCTTCACGAACTTCAAGTCATAGATCGGCACGGTGGGGAAGTTGCTCTTGAGCGGCTTCCATTCCTCACCGTCATTGAGGGAATAGAAGAGCCCTGTGTCGGTGCCCACCACCAGGAACCCGCGCTTGTTGGGATTCTCACGCACAACCCGGGCCGGGTCGTTCGCCGACAGTCCCTTGGTGATTGCCGTCCAGGTCTTGCCGAAGTCGTGCGTCTTGAAGACGTAAGGTTTGTCGTTGTCGAGCTCGTGGAAATCCACCGCCACATAGCACGTGTCAGCGGAGAACGGTGAGGCCTCGATCTGCTGAATGCGTCCCCATTCCGGGAGCTTGGGCATGGTGACGTTCGTCCAATGCTGGCCGCCATCGCGCGTAAGCTGCACCACGCCGTCGTCAGTACCAACCCAGATTACTTTCGGATCGGCCGGAGATAGAGCAATCGAGAGAATCGTGTCGAAGGTCTCCGCTCCGCTGAGGTCGAGTTCCACGGGGCCGCCGCTGTGCCGTTGCTTGCTCTTATCGTTGCGCGTCAGGTCAGGACTGATCGGCGACCAGTTCATGCCACCGTCGGTCGACTTGAATACAACGTTGCCGCCCAGATAGACCTCATTAGGGTCGGTGGGCGACACGGCAATGGGTGAGGTCCAATTGAAACGGTATTTCAGCTCGGCCGGCGGCATGCGACTTACGCCGTGCAAATACGGCCGGGCAAAGCGCTTGATCCCGGTCTGGATGTCGAGGCGCTGGATGTTGCCGTTCTGCGAGTCGGCGTAAACGATGTTCGACTTCCCGGGCGCAGGCACAATGTATTCGCCGTCGCCCATCACGGTGACCAGCCAATCTGCGCCTACCACGCCATCGCGGCTCAGGCTGCTGGAAGGACCGCACCAGCCAAAGTTGTCCTGCAAGCCGCCGCAGATCAGATACGGCTCGTGGTCACT
>DASQXC010000315.1:0-2404 GCA_035639935.1 Terriglobales bacterium | reverse complement strand
CCGCCTCAGGAGGTTGGTCGAAGCCGTTGATCCCGCCCCTGAGTCGCGTGTCCTAGAAGTGGCCTGCGGTCCGGGACACTTGGCCCTCGCATTTGCTGCGCTTTGCCGTGAGGTGGTCGGGCTGGACCTCACGGAGGCCCTCCTAGCCATCGCCGAGCGCAACCGGCGCGCGCGCGGGCTGACCAACGTCCGCTTTCAACTTGGCGATGCTGACCGGCTGCAATTTGCCGCCGGCGAATTCGACGTAGTTGCCTGTCGCTTCGCCTTCCACCACGTTGAGGAGCCGGGGCGCGTTCTACAGGAGATGGCGCGCGTCTGCCTTCCCAAGGGCAAGATAGCTATCGAAGATCTGGTCACTGGCGAACACCCCGCCCGCGCCGAATATCAGAACCGTTTCGAGCGCCTGCGCGACCCTTCACACACCCGTGCCCTTGCACCCAGCGAATTGCTAGATTTATTTACCGCTGCGGGACTTGAGCTCGAACGACTCTACTCTGACCAGCTCGTTCAGAATCTGGAGCGCTGGCTCGCCAACAGCCAGACCCCGCCTGACCGCGCCGCCGAAGTCCGCGCCATGATCGAGCGGGACGCTCGCGAAGACTTGAGCGGCACGCGGCCTTATTTCGAGAACGGCCAGTGGTTCTTCCGGCAGACAACGCTGGCAGTCGTAGCCCACGGGCTGGCTGTTTAGCATTCAGCAGAATTGCCTATAAATATAACTTTCGATAAGTAAGAAACAGCACCAGGGCAAAGATTACTAACACAGCAAGCCAGAACCAGGCACCGGCGACCAGGCCCATTCCTGTGGCCTTTTCAGCGCGAACCTCACCGACAACGACAAAAATAGCGACTTGTTAGCCCAAATGCCGAGAGCACCGCGACGATTCCCCCAAGCACCAGTTTCAGTAAGTTCACCAGGGATGGCAAATGAAAAGCTTAACCTTGCGCCGGCTAGGACTCCGGAAACGCTCCCGGTTCTTCCACGCTGCCGCCGAGGTAGGCTTGCTGGACGTGTGGATTCTTGAGCAGCATATCGCTTGAGCCTTCGAGGACAATGTGGCCGGTTTCCATGACATAGCCATAGTTTGACACTTCGAGCGCATAATCGATGTTCTGTGCCACCAGCAGAATGGTCACGCCGTGCTTCACGATATCGCTGACGAAGCGGAAAATCTCGTCCACCACGATCGGCCCCAGGCCTAGCGAGGGTTCATCGAGCAGCAGCAGGTGCGGTTCGGCCATGAGTCCGCGGCCGATGGCGCACATCTGCTGCTCGCCTCCGGAAAGCGTACCGGCCAGTTGGTGCCGCCGTTCTTTCAGCCGGGGAAACATAGCGTACACGCGTTCAACATTGTTCACCCAGCGCGAGCGGAACGCGGGTGGGAATGCTCCCATCATAAGGTTGTCCTCGACACTCATGCCCGGCCATAGGTGGCGACCTTCGGGGACGAGCGCGATGTGGCGCTGCACGCGCTGATACGGAGGTAAGGCGCCGATGTCCTGGCCTTCAAACATCATTCGCCCGCGCTTGGGCTTGAGCACGCCGATCATCGTGTTGAGGGTGGTTGTTTTGCCGGCACCGTTGGGCCCAATGATGCATACCACCTGGCCCTTCATCACCGAGAGCGAGATGCCCCACAAGACCTGCACCGCGCCATAGGACACTTCCAGGTTCTGGATGTCGAGAAGGGGAGCTTGGCCGGCGTCAGGCAAGAGGGCTGCCCCCCGCTCTCCTGCTTCCGGCTTTGCCCAGATAGGCTTCGATTACCGCCTGATTGGTTTGAATTTCGTGAGGCGTGCCCTCTGCCAACTTCTGGCCATAGTTGAGCACCGTGACGTAGTCGCAAACGGCCATTATCGCCTTAACGTCATGCTCAACGTACATGATGGTGGTACCGTTCTGGCGAATGCGCCGCAGCAGATCGAGCATAGTGCGGGTCTCGCTTGGGTTGAGGCCGCCGCAGATCTCATCGCACAGCAGGAGTTCGGGATCGGTGGCGAGGGCGCGCGCCAGTTCCAGGCGCTTCTGGTCACCGAGGGAGATGGTGCCTGCAGCGGTGTTGGCCAAGTGGTCGAGACCAAGCTTGACCAGCACCTGCATTGCATGGTCGCGCGCCGCCGCGGTGCGGGCGATGTCCTTGCGCCCGAAGTGGGCCGCCACCTGCACATTCTCCAACGCCGTCATCGCGCGGAAGGGACACACGATTTGATGGGTGCGCGCAATCCCCGACTTCACCCGCCTGAACGGCGGCTGGCCAGTGACATCCTTGCCGCGTGAATAGATACGTCCCACCGAGGGCTGCAGTGAACCTGCGATGATGCTGAAGAGGGTGGTTTTGCCGGCGCCGTTGGGACCGATGAACCCGTAGATGTGCTGCTCTGGGACGGCGAAGCTGACATCTTT
>DASQXC010000314.1:0-4607 GCA_035639935.1 Terriglobales bacterium | reverse complement strand
ACCTCGCGGGTCGGCTCGGTCATCTTCTCTCCTGCATTCCAGAAGGACGCCTCGGGCACCCGCGACGCCTCGCATTGTTTACTTGACCCGCAACCGTTGGCGGAATGGATCCTCGCGGATCGCCTGAACGTGCGGCTCGGTTTGCAGATGCACAAGTTCATTTGGGAGCCGTCAATGAAGGGGGTGTAGGTCCGGTCTTTGGTCGATCGTCGATAGTCGGTAGCGGCCGTTAATTGGAGCACCGGCGTCTCGCCAACGACCAACGACTACCGGCCAACGACAGATTGGTTAGAATTTGTGCATGTAGATACGATGGCCCTGAGCGGCAGAACCCGCACGGTTGTACTCCTTAGCGGAGGCATGGATTCGTGTGTCTGCGCGGCCTTGGCGGCACGCGACCACTATGCCGCTGCCGTGCACGTCAGCTATGGCCAGCGCACGGAAGAACGTGAGCGTCGCGCCTTTTTCGAAATCTGCGAGCGCCTGGGGATTCGCGACCGCCTGCTGGTTCGCAACGAGGCGCTGCGTGCCATCGGTGGTTCCGCGCTAACCAACGACGCTATCGCCGTGCCCGCAGCCGGGCCGCAGATCGGCCGCGGTATTCCCGTCACCTATGTGCCTTTTCGCAACGCTCATTTCCTGGCGGTGGCAGTGAGTTGGGCGGAGGTGTTGGGCGCGGACAAGGTCTATATCGGCGCCGTCGAGCAGGACAGCTCCGGTTACCCGGATTGCCGCCCCGAATATTATCGCGCCTTTAACCAAGTAGTGCGGGCGGGGACGCGTGAAGGCCGCATCGAAATCGTAACCCCGCTGATTGGCATGCGGAAGGTGGAGATCGTAAGGCTGGGCCTTGAACTGAGCGCACCCTTCGATTTAACGTGGAGTTGTTATAGTCGCGAGGACGCGGCCTGCGGCGTCTGTGAGAGCTGCGTATTGCGGCTGCGGGCCTTCGCGGCCGCCGGAGTTTCTGATCCTATCGCCTATATCCCAAGTGTAGTCACGCACTCATGAGACTACCGTTCTGGCCGATGGCCGGAGGAACGCACATGAAAAGAACCTCCTTGATCCTGGTGCTTGTTATGTTTACGGCTCTGGCCTCAATTGCTGCCATGGGGCAGCGCATGCCGGTGCGCGGCAAGGTGATTGGAGATGATGGCAAACCGCTGGTCGGCGCCGACATTGTGCTGGTCAACAAGGACAACGGCCAGAAGTTCACCATGAAAACGGACAAGCACGGCGAGTTTGTAAATATCGGCGTGGCCTTGGGCGTCTACCACATGACGGTTAGCAAGGACGGGAAGCCCGTGTTCGAGAAAGACCTCCACGTGAGCGGAGAGGAGAAGTACGAGGAGATTAACATCCCCAAGGCGCAGGCAGAAAGACAGCAGGAAGCGCTGAAGCAGTTGACGCCGGAGCAGCGTCAGCAAATAGAGGAGCAGCGCAAGGCGGCCGAAGCCGAGCGAGCCAAAATCCAGAACCTTAATCAGTTGCTCGCCAGCGCCAAGGCTGCCGAGGATGCTGGCAACTTCGATCAGGCGATCTCGATTTACAAGCAGGCGACGCAGGCAGATGCCAATCAGGCATTATTGTGGGCGCGTCTGGGCGCTGCCTATCTCGGCGCTGGCGCCAAGGTACCGGCCGGCGACCGCGCCACCGCCAGCGAGGACTATACCCAAGCAGCAGAGGCTTACAAGAAAGCCATCGCTTTGAAGGGCACGGAGGCCGCGTACCATAACAACCTTGGCCAGGCCTATGCCAAGCTCGGGAAAACCGACGATGCTATGGCCGAGTACACTGCTGCCGCTCAACTTGATCCTGCCAATGCCAGTCTTTATTACTACAATCTGGGCGCGATTCTCACCAACGCAGGTAAGCTTGATGAAGCGAACGCTGCCTTCGACAAGGCCATCGCGGCTGATCCTAACCGCGCTGACGCTTACTACTGGAAGGGGGTCAACCTGCTCGCCAAGGCTACGCTGAAGGAAAACAAAATGGTCGCGCCACCGGGCACAGCCGAGAACCTCAATAAATATCTGGCACTGGCGCCTACCGGGCCTCATGCCGAGAGCGCCAAGGAACTGCTGACCAGCATCGGCGCCAAGGTTGAGACCAGCTATCAGAAAAAGAAATGACGCTTTGGGGAGCAGGCAATATGTTAACGCCTACCCTCCTTGCCCGGCCTTCACGGCCTACTCCCGCGGTCGAGCTTAGACTAGCCTGCCAAAAATGTTCCACGTGGAACAAATCGTCGGATTTCGCAGGCCAGATGCCGTGATGTTAGGTAAATCTGCCGTGGTTTCTGCCGGTGTTGATGCCTTTAGGCCACCACTCGGGGTGACAATTTTTGTTTGACAGGGCGTCGAGCCGTGCTTTTTCGCGACCTGTAGCGACATTGGAGCTGCGTTCGCCTAAGCATTTACACTAACAGACGTGACGGTCCGTACTCAGCCTGCTGTTCTCGCTTTCGCCGATGCTCGCCATGTGGTGGAACAGCAAGCACGCATCTTGCATCCTGAAGCCACAGAGGCGGTCCCGCTGCTGCGCAGCCGCGGACGCGTGCTGGCGGAGGACATCGTCGCGGACCGTGACTTCCCGCCCTTCCCTCGCGCCACTCGCGACGGCTATGCGGTTCGCAGTGCGGATGTGGCAGCAGTTCCGGCAGCCCTAAAGGTCATTGGCGAAGTGCGTGCGGGCAGCAGCCTGCTCGCAACCTCACTGGCGCGCGGCGAAACAGCCGAGATCATGACCGGGGCACCTACCCCAGAGGGAGCGGACGCAGTGGTCATGCTGGAATACACGGCACGCCAAGGCAGCAGGATAGAAATCCAGCGCACCGTCGCAGCGGGTGAAAACATTGTGCCCACCGGCAGTGAGGCACGTGCCGGACAACTGCTGCTGCCCCGCGGCACGCGAATGGGCTTCGCCGAGATCGCTGTGGCGGCGAGTGTTGGCAAGGCACAGGTGATGATTTATGACGCTCCCCGAGTAGGAATTCTGTCCACTGGTGACGAGATTGTGGACGTCGATGCTCAACCGGGCCCCAGCCAGATCCGTAATTCCAATAGCTATTCGCTTTCAGCACAGGTCGAGGCGGCGGGCGCAGAGCCGGTGCGGCTTCCAATTGCGCGCGACGACGCCACTGTACTTAAGCGCTTGATCAAAGAAGGTCTTGCGCTCGACCTTTTGCTGCTGACAGGTGGCGTCTCCATGGGCAAATACGACTTGGTGGAACAGGTGCTGGCAGAGTTCGGGGCCGAGTTTTTCTTTACGGGCGCACTGATTCAGCCGGGACGGCCGGTGGTCTTTGGTCGCGCCTGGCGCGACTCCAGTACCGACCATGCCACCTACTTCTTCGGCTTGCCGGGGAACCCTGTTTCGACGATGGTAACGTTCGAGATCTTCGTGCGGCCGGTGCTGGATGCGCTCTGCGGTGCCCCGCCTGGCAAGCTGCGCTTCCTCCAAGCACGGCTCGGACGCGAAGTTCGCACCAAAACCGGACTCACACGCTTCTTGCCCGCACGCTTGTCGGGAGAATTCAATCAGACCGAAGTTGAACTCGTCCGCTGGCAGGGATCGGGTGACATTGCGGCCATGGCGCACGCCAACTGCTTCCTGGTGGTTCCGCCCGACCGCGATCACCTTGCCGCCGGAGAGATGGTTTCGGTGCTGCCCCGTAGTGCCTAGCGCCTGCTTGCCGTTGCGCCTGTGATCCTAAAGGTGAGCACGCTTTCGGCGGGGAACACGGCTTCCTGCTTGCCGGTGGCCGCTGCGAGCCCTGTTCCAGCCGCACCTCCGGCCAGCGTGCCGATGGCGGCACCTTTGCCTCCACCAGCGATCGCACCGATAACGGCGCCGGCCGCCGCGCCTCCGCCGATCTTGCTCACATTGCTTTTGGTGTGGCTCTTACCTTGGCGGCGGACCGCCGAGCTCCGCACCGGTTGGCCGTTCACCGAGGTCAGTCTTAGAGTGAGCTGACCCGGCGCGTGCAACCGGCCACTCGGTTTAGCACGCGTCACTCTGCCCTTGACCGGAGCCCCCGCTTTGGCCACCGTCTTGCCGTTCACCACGACATTCCTGGCCAGGGTGCCCTCGAACGCCTGTCCGGCTTGTGCAGTTCCGGAACTGATCTGCGACGTCAAACGCACCGTTACGGGCGTCCCGGCAGGAATAGCCGCTGCTCCCGCCAGCGCCGTTAGCGCGAGAAGGGCGATCGCAACTTTCAACGCTCTACGCGTTAACATAAAATTCGCCTCCTGTTTCCCGGCAGGAAACTGAGTATTCTCCCCAGCGAACATGTTGGCGATGCGAAACCGACGAGTGGGCGCAAGCAAAACGAGAGGACCCCAAGAGCATACCTCAAAATATTCGACAGGCAAGCGAATCATCGAAGGGGGATTCGATTTGCGTCGTGTCTGGCCGCTCGCTGCAGATTTCTACGGCCGCGATCCACGCCAGGTTGCCCCGGATCTTCTGGGCAAGGTGCTGGTGCGGCAGTTGGGCCGCGAGCGGATGGCTGGCCGCATCGTGGAGGTGGAAGCCTATTTGGGGAGCGCCGATGCCGCAGCCCATGCCGCGGCCGGGCTCACGCCGCGCAATCGCGTGCTGTT
>DASQXC010000313.1:0-2710 GCA_035639935.1 Terriglobales bacterium | reverse complement strand
CTGGCGCCGAGGGTCTCGATCGAGGCCACAATCGGCTTTTTCTTCTTATCGCGGATACGTTTGACTTCCTGGTAGATCTCTTCGGAAGCGGCTACGCCGCCGCCAGGGGTATTGACGTGGAGGATGATGGCTTTGATCGAGTCGTCGTTGGCGAATTTTTTGAGATTGGCGACCACCGTCTTGGGGTCAATGATCACGCCCTCGAGATCCACGACCCCGATTTTGTCGCCGAACCCGCCGAAGGCTTCCTTCCGCTCGCCGCTGCGCAGGCTCAGATAGACCAGCGTGAACACCGCCAGCACGAATAGGAAGAAAGCGCCCGCGCCGATCACGATCCAAAGTAAAGTACGCGATTTTTTCTCTTCTGACATTGCGAGCGGCTAGTGTAACACTCGTCGCACGGGGGCGGGTGCGCCATCCTGTGGGCACTTCGAGTGATCAGCCAGAGAGACAGAGGCGAGAGCGATGCAGCTAAAAGCCTCCCTGTCTTCTTTGGTAATTTTAGGCGCGCCCTCGATAGAGGGGTTCCGGCTATTGTCCTGAGGGTCGCTTCTGCAAGCCACCTGGGCGGCCAGGTGATGGACGCAGGGTCAGCGGCTGAGCCAGCTTGTAGGTAAGCTCGGTCTCCGCCGGCAGACCTTTGCTTTTGCCGGTATAAACTTGGGTGCCTGCTCCGGCAGCGCCACCAGCGAGAGCGCCGACGGCCGCTCCCTTGCCGCCGCCCAGCAGTCCACCAAGGATCGTGCCCACCACTGCGCCTCCGCCCACGTACTTCGCGGTGCGCTTATTCGCGCCCAGGCTACCGGTACCAGCGCTCTTGCCTCCGCCGCTCGCTTCCAGTTGGTAGTTCTTTCCCCCAACCGCGACCGAGCGCAGGTCCAGCACAGTGTCTTTGCCGTTATTGGTCGGTTCCGCGACCAGCGTCGCCCGGCTGCCGCGCGGGATGGCCACCCCGCCGGAGGCATCCGGAATATCCTCGCTGACGCTGGCAGTAAATTTCGCCCCCTTGTTCGGATGCGCCGGGATGGGCATGTCAGTCCGAACCTTTATCTGCGTGCCCTCTGCCAGAGTGCGGGTTTGCGCCCACGCGCCCAAACTCACCAGCAGCAGGAATATGGGTACAAGCTTGATCGTTCTCATTGTTCCTCCCAAGCCATACTTATGGTGCATTTCAGGAGATGCGGAAAGCTGGTAGCGGGTGGGCTGAAGGCACTTCGGTTCGAGCTGTACGGTCGAGCGATTACAGGATCTCCTCTGAAAGGTCCCCTTCGCCAACAACCCCGTCCGGGATCGGGCCACAACTCACGACTCAATCACCATCTGCTGCAGGCGCTCCAGAATGGCGGTGGGAAAGGGGCATGACTTGCGATTCGTGGTATCCATGTGGACGACAGTCAACTCCACAATCGCGGCCGTGTCAGCGGTTTCGAGGTTGATCATTTCATGGCGAAAGCGCACGACTTTTTCGCGGACCTCGAGCACGCCCGAACGCACGGCCACCACGTCGCCGGCGTACAGTTCGCGCTTGTAGGTGATGTTCTGCTGCACCCCTGCCATGCCGCGATGATTGTGGCGCAAATATGTGGGGGTAATGCCGGCCTCAGCAAAGAGGTTCCAGGTGGCCTCGTCAAACTTGCTTACGTACCACATGACGTTCATGTGGCCGACATGGTCACAGTGCCAGGGATAGACCGTGCCGCGGTAGGTATGGATGAGCTCCCGCATGTTACCCCTTTGCGGTGATCACTTCCGCGCTAGCTTACAGGATGCGCCGTTGAGAAAGAACCCGCTGCGAGTGCTCCGGAGGATCTTGGTTTACACCTGCGACGCAATCTTAAACGTGAAGCTTGCACGTTGTGAGAGGTCTTCGGTAATCGGGGTAGTGCTGCTGGTTGGCCTTCTGCTGCGCCGGTTCGCTTTGCGTTATTGCAGTCGATGAAAGTAACAACACGAGAACGAAGGCCAGATCACCACGAATTATCAAGCTTCTCTCCTTTGCTCAAATAGTGCCCGCAGGTCGGCGCACTCGGATTGGTATGCTGCACTGACGCGGTCACGAGTCGCCAAAATCGGTGCGCTGACCGCCGTCTGCGGGATATTGGCCGTGGGCGTGAGCCACATCCTTGGCGCTGGGCCGTGCAATGCGACAGGTCTTGGCATCGTCATGATGATGCTCAGCCTGCTCCTGTCCCAATCGGGATAATCATGGCGTTAATTGGTCTGATCCGCAAAGCTGCTACTACGCGCCAAGTCTTAGCTCTTTCCCCGTGCCCTCTTCTTGGCCTCAACCTCCTCTGTCTCGTCTGTTGTGGTTTTCTTTTTAACATTTCGCTCCCAGATGATGCGCAGGCCCTCCAGCGTGAGCAGGTCATCAATGGCGCTGATGTACTCGGAGTCCTGGCCGATCAAAGGGGCCAGTCCACCGGTGGCGATCACTTTTGTGTCCGGGCCGAGTTCGACCAGCATCCGCTCCAGGATCGCATCCACCAGTCCCAGATATCCGTAATAAAGGCCAGACTGTATGCTGCCCACCGTATTAGTACCGATGACGCGGGAGGGCTTGCGGATATCGACGCGCGGCAGCCGCGCCGTGCGTTCGAAGAGGGCGTCTGCGGAGACGCCGATGCCGGGCGCGATCACACCGCCCAAGTACTCGCCTTTGGTAGAAATCGCATCGAAGGTTGTCGCGGTGCCGAAATCCACGACGACG
>DASQXC010000312.1:0-6501 GCA_035639935.1 Terriglobales bacterium | reverse complement strand
CTCGGGCAGCGCTCCGGATGACAATCTTCGTCTTACGTCATCCGCGAGAAGCCGCACCACGTCGAAAAGCGTTTTTTAACAGAGTTTTTCCGCAACCTGCTGTAGCGGTGGCAGTCAGCTTAGGGCTGCTGGCCGGCATGCTCCCCGCCCAGCAGTCATCCGAGGCGGCGTACACGCTGAAAGCCCGCACCGAACTGGTGCTCGTTAACGTCGCCGCGCGCGACAGAAAGGGCAACCTCGTCCGCGATCTCACCGCTGATGACTTCACGGTGCTGGAGGACGGCAAGCAGCAAAAGGTCTCGTCGTTCGACATCGAGAACACCGATGTCATTCCAGCCAGCGCGTCCGGTCCTGAGCAGACCACTGTGCTCACCGCGCCCAAGCCGCGCGTCGAGGGACAACCGGCCGAAGTCCAGCCCACCGAAACCGTACTCAAGGACCGCCGCCTGCTCATCCTTTTCTTCGACCTGAGTGCGATGCAGCCGGACGAGATCGGCCGCTCCGTCACCGCCGCCCAGAAGTATGTCGATCAGCAGATGGCCGCGGCCGATCTGGTCTCTGTGGTCTCGCTGGGAAGCTCGCTGCGCGTGGAGCAGGACTTCACCTCTGACCGCGGCTTGCTCAAGCAGGCGCTCAATCGCCTGAACCCGGCATCCGGCGCGGGCTTCGAAGAAGGTTCGACCGGGACCACCGAGGGCACGCCAGATACCGGCCAGCCCTTCACCGCCGATGAAACCGAGTACAACATCTTCAATACCGACCGTAGGCTGGAAGCGCTGCGTTCTATCGCCGCGTCGGTGGCGCGCATCGAGCAGAAGAAATCGCTGATTTATTTCTCCAGCGGAATGAATCGCACCGGGATCGAGAACCAGTCGCAGTTGCGTGCCGCCATCAACGCCGCCGTGCGGTCAAATCTCGCCATCTACACCATGGACATCCGTGGGCTGCAGACGCTGGTTCCGGGCGGCGAGGCGCAGCAGGCTAGCCTGCGCGGCACCGCAGCTTATTCCGGGCGGGCCACGCTGAACGCCATGAATTCAAATTTTGCCTCCCAGGAGACGCTGGCCACGCTGGCAGGCGATACCGGCGGCCGCGCCTTCCTCGACACCAACGACTTCGGCCAGGTCTTCAAGCGTGTGCAGGAAGACACCGCCGCCTATTACGTCCTCGGGTATCACAGCAGCAATCCTGCGCGCGATGGCAAGTTCCGCCGCATTGTGTTACAGGTGCGCCGTCCCGGGCTCAAGTTGGAGTACCGCCGCGGATACTACGCACCCGCCGATTTCCAGCATTCCTCGCGCGAAGACCGCGAGCGCCAGTTGGAGGAGGAGCTGGCGTCCGAGCTGCCTACGACCGACTTGCCGGTATATCTTGCCACCGGCTATTTCCGACTTTCTGACAACAAGTTCTTTGTGCCGATCTCGCTCGTGGTCCCGGGCTCCGAAATTCCCTTCACGCGCGGTGGCGATCAGGACAAGGCCACGCTGGACGTGATCGGAGCGGTCACCGATGACAACAAGCGTCCGATTACGTCGCTGCGCGATACTGTCCAATACAAAGTACCTGACGCGCAGGAGGTTCGGCGCAAGAACGTGCAGTACAACAGCGGCTTCGTGCTGCCCACCGGCAAGTATCACCTGAAATTGGTGGTGCGCGAGAACCAGAGCGGGCGCCTGGGCTCGTTCGAGACCGATTTGGTGGTCCCGGAATTGAAGGGCGTACCTTTGAAGATGAGCTCCGTGATGCTCGCGAGTCAGCTCCAGCCCGCCGCCAAGCGCCGCAACGAAAGTCCGCTGGTCCGGGAAGGCTCAGAGCTGATCCCCAACGTGACGCATGTATTCTCCTCCGGGCAGCACCTTTATATTTACTACGAGGTCTACGACCCGGCGCGGCAGCCAGGCGACAAAGTGGCGGAAAAGCAGCAGGGAATCCGCTTGCTGAGCAACGTCGCGTTCTATTCCGGAAAAATCAAAACCTACGAAACATCGCTGGTCGAAGCGCAGCAACTGAACGTACCCGAGCGCAAGGCCGCCGTTTTCCAGCTCGATGTCCCGCTCGCCCAGCTCAAGCCCGGCTTCTATACCTGCCAGGTGAACGTTATTGATGACGCCGCCGGCCGCTTCGCCTTCCCACGGCTGGCGCTGCTGGTCCGACAATAGTAGAGACGCAGCATGCTGCGTCTCTGCAGAATGGGGTAAAGTCGGGTGCCACCCGGAGCCTGCCCGAGCGAAGTCGAAGGGCCGGTTTGGCCACGGTTTGGGCCAGAGCTATGATCGGTATTTCTACGCCGCCTTGCGCTGGCGGGTACGCGCTCCTTTGCGGGCGGCTGCTTGCCGAGACGCCTTGCTGCGCTTACGCGCGGCAGTGCGCGCCTGCTGCGAAAGCGCGCCGCGCGACGCTGCTTGCCGCGGCTCACGCTTGAGGACTTCTTGCCGGGTACGCGTGATCCGTCGGGGCGTCGGCTTGCGCGGGTGCGCCTGGCCTTTACGGTATTCGCGCTCGGCGGACCGCCGCGTGCTTTCCTGCACGCGGCCCTTCTTGGGCGGCGGCAGCTTCACCCCAGCGCGGCGCGCTTTGGAGAGGCCGATGGCAATGGCCTGCTTGGTCGAGCGGGCGCCGTGCTTGCCACGTCGAATGTGCTCCATCTCCTCGCGGACGAATTCGCCGGCTTGGGTGGAAGGCGATTTACCTTCGCGCTTGGCGCGCTCTGCTCGCTCGAGGGTCGTCTTTTCCGGCATTCGTGCCTCCTGTGCGTTCTCTGTCTCAAGATGCGTGGCTTGCGGCGCGAGATGTGCGTATAGAATACGGCGGCTGCGCAGGCTGCGCCGACAACGACTCGCGGGAGCAAAGAAGCATGTCCGACGAAGTGGCGGAAAAAGTTCTGTCAGTGATCGCCACCAGCAAGCGTATTCCACGCGAGCGGGTCTCGCTTGACAGTACGCTCGAAGACCTTGGGCTCGACTCGCTCGACCAACTCAATCTTCTGTTCGCGCTGGAGAGCGACTTCAACATTTCCATCCCTGACGAACAGGCCAAGTCCATCCGCACTGTGCGCCAGATGGTCGACGGAGTGAAGAAGCTGGTAGCCGGCGCCTCCGGACAGTCCACCACCTCGGCGGCGTGAAGAATGGCGCCGCGGCCAGTGGCGGTCACCGGGTTGGGCGCAATTTCGGCTCTCGCCCACGATGTATCCGCATTCTGGAATGCGCTGTGCGCCGGCCGCGCGGGGATCGGGCGCATTGAAGCCGTAGACGTGAGCGGACTGCGGTTTCAGAACGGCGCCGAGGTACGCGATCACGATCCGGCGCAGCACTTCGAACCGGCGCAACTCGACTTGCTCGACCGTTTCGCGCAGTTCGCCTTGATTGCTGCCAGACAGGCCGTCCGCGATGCGGGGATCGTTTTCACTCCCGAACTGCGCCAGCGGACAGCCATCGTCACCGGGTCCTCGGTTGGGGGGCAGTCCACGCAGGATGCGCAATTCTTCGAGGTGTACCGCCACAACTCACCTCGTGTCCACCCTTTGACCATCCCTCGGATCATGCCCAATGCCAGCGCCAGCCACATCTCCATGGAGTTTGGAATCTCGGGTCCCGCTTACACCATCTCGACCGCGTGCGCATCTTCGAATCACGCCATCGGCGAGGCGTTCCGGATGGTGCGCTCAGGCGCAGCCGAAGTGGCGATCACCGGCGGCAGCGAGACCCCCTTCAGCTTCGGTTTTCTCAAGGCGTGGGAGGCCATGCGCGTGGTCGCTCCCGATACCTGCCGTCCGTTCTCGCGGGATCGCCGGGGTTTGATCCTGGGCGAAGGGGCAGCCACGCTGGTGTTGGAGCCGCTGGAACGGGCGCAGGCTCGAGGCGCCCATGTCTACGCTGAGATCGCCGGCTTTGGGATGTCGTCCGACGCCGGCCACATCACTACACCGTCAATCGAAGGTCCGGCGCGCGCGATGGAAGCGGCTCTGCGCGATGCTGGTATCAAGCCGGAGGAGGTCGGTTACATCAACGCCCACGGCACCGGAACTCCCAACAACGATGCCACCGAGACGCGCGCCATCCGGCAGGTGTTCGGAGCGAATGCTGACAAGCTGGCTGTGAGCTCCACCAAATCCATGCACGGACACGCGCTGGGAGCGGCGGGTGCGCTAGAGGCGGTCGCCACCGTTTTGGCGCTTCACCATTGCGTGCTTCCGCCGACTGCAAACTTCACCACGCCCGATCCGGAATGCGATCTCGATATCGTGCCAAATCGGGCACGTCGCGCCGACATGGAGTACGCGCTTTCGAACTCGTTCGCGTTTGGGGGACTGAATGCTGTTCTGGCGTTCCGGCTGGCCTAAAAAAATCAACCGCAGGGGCGCCCAGAAAACGGAGGTTCCCCTGTGTGGGCAAATTTCTCTGCTCCTCTGCGTTTCGGGGTTTTCAATTTAACCCCGCGCTCTCCGCCTCCAACTGCGCGATGGCCGACCAGTCTTTTTCTCCCAGCCCGCGTGAGACGCCGGCCAGAAAGCGGTTGTGAAGCACGCTGGCAACCGGCATGGGCACGTTGGCAGCATCGGCGGCGGCCACGATCAGGCGCACGTCTTTCAATCCCAGTTTCAGGCGGAAGCCCGCCGGTTCGTATTTCTCATGGGCGATGATGCCGCCGTAATTCTTGTGAAAAGGCGCACTGAAAAAGCTGTTCGTGAGAATCTCTAGATACTGTTGCGGGTCAATGCCGTGCTTACGGACCAGCGCGAAGGCTTCTCCCATGCATTCGAGGGTGGAGACGATGAGGAAATTGCCACTTAGCTTGACCACGTTCGCCGCCACCGGGTCCTCACCAAGTACAAACGTCTTCTGCCCCATAGCGCTGAAAAGAGGTTTGCATTTGGCGATCGCCGGCTTGGGCCCTGCCGCCACGATGAAGAGTTTGGCAGCCTCGGCGGCGTCCGGGCGCCCGAACACCGGCGCCGAAACGAAGCCTGTACCGTGTCGGCGGTGTGCCTCCACCAGGTTGCGCGAAAGTTCGACGCTGATAGTGCTCATCGAGACGTGCAGGTGGTCCGGCCCGAGCTTGCTGAGCAGGCTGCCGGAGCCGAGCAGCACGTCTTCCAGAGCACGGTCGTCGGCGAGCATGGTGATGACGAACTCGGCCGATGCCGTCTCCCCCGGCGACCCGGCGACTTCAGCGCCCTCGCGCGCCAGTTCTTCGGCACGCGCACGCGTGCGGTTATACACCGTGACCTCGTGTCCAGCCTTGAGCAGATTGCGCGCCATGGCGCTTCCCATGGCGCCCAGTCCGACGAAACCGATTTTCATTGCGTCGTCTCCTGTCCTACAAAGATCGTAAGAGTGTAAATGGGACACAGATTCCCTGCGAGTTGTTCCAGACGGGCAACTGCACGATGGCAGTCTTCGATAGTCGCTCCCACATCCAACGACCACGTGTTGCGCTCCGTGCCAATTCTCGCCGGTTGACCACGCTGCTGTTTGGTCGTGAAATTGATTCTGGGACGCCGCTTCGCGCATCTTCCCGGATGCCATTCCAAGACGCGCCAGGCCGGAAACTGATCACTTCAGCTTTTGCATGCGCGGATTGGGCCGGTACTTGCGCCCCACTTTGGCGCAGCGGACGAAATAGCCGTTTTCGTAGTAGCCGACCACATCGGAAGTGAAGGGCGTGCTGCCCTGAAAAGCGTTCTCACCCACTGCGTAAAAGTCTACGGGAGCACCCGCGCGCTCGAACTCACGGATTCTTTCGGGATTGAAACCACCGCTGACCGCGATCTTCACGTCCTTTCCGCCGGCTTCGTCCAGGTGCTGGCGCACCATTTTGACCAGCAGGGGATTGACGCCGGTGAGCTTCTGCCCGGCCTGCTCGACGGCTTTGTCCACCAAGCCCAGGGCGGTGTCCAGGCGCACGCCAGCGAGCGCCAGCCCGCGTTCCTTCAGCGCCTTGTAAACTTCGACCGCGGTGCGCGCGGAGTCGTTCTCGAAATCTACCAACGACCAGATCGACTGGTCGGGAGTGGCTTCAGCGAGCGCCAGCGTGGCGGCAATTGTGTCGCCTTTAAAGGCGGCGATCAGCGCGTGGGGCATGGTGCCCACCGCCGGCGCGGCAAATGCGGCGGCGCCAGCCGCAGTCGAAGCTCCCATCGCGCCGCCGATTTTGGCGGCATAGCCGTCGTACTTTTGCACTTCCGGCACGTCGAAGCGAGCAGGGAAGAAGAGCACGGGCTTGCCGCGGGCCCCGTCCACCACGGAGCGCACGTTGGTCGCCACCTTGGTCATGCGCGCCAGCAGCCCAAGGTAAATGGTTTCCAGTTCAAGCAACTCCTGGATGGGTCCGTGGATGTGAAGCACGCTTTCAAGGGGCGCGATGCGATCGCCGTCTGCCAAGCCTTCGACCTCAACCGCGGGGCCCGTTTGTCCCAGCAGCTCCATTACGTGCTTGACCCCGCACAGCACCGCATCGCCGCGCTGGAAGACCTGGTACAGGACACGGCGATTATTGCTC
>DASQXC010000311.1:0-3230 GCA_035639935.1 Terriglobales bacterium | reverse complement strand
CTCATCAACATTGCCTCCACCCACGGACTGGTCGCCTCGGTAAACAAGGTGGCCTATGTCGCCGCCAAGCATGGGATCGTCGGTTTGACCAAAGTGGTAGCCCTCGAGACGGCAAAATCCGGAATTACATGCAACGCGATTTGTCCCGGCTGGGTCAAAACGCCGCTGGTGGAGAAACAGATCACTGCACGTGCACAGGATCAGGGAATCCCGCTCAGTCAGGCGGAGCACGATCTACTGGCCGAAAAAGCAGCCCTCGGAGCGCTTCACCACCATCGAGCAGATCGGCGCGCTGGCGGTGTTTCTGTGCAGTGATGCCGCAGCCAACCTGACCGGCGCCGCCATCCCCGTGGATGGCGGCTGGACCGCCCAGTGAATTGGGTAATTGAATAATTTGGTAATTGAAAACCCACCTGCAGCCCGCTTCCGAATCCTCGATGACAATTACCCAATTACCCGATTACGCAGTCCTCACCACACGCCTTTATCGCTGCCTGTCAATCTGAACGCGACGGCGGCCGCTGAGGCGAGCGGCGGCAACAGGCCCAATCGTAATGTAGCTGCCAAATCCCCGCGCGATGCCGTTCGCAACATCTGGGCGGTATAGAGTCTCAACCCGTGCGGCAGGATAGGAATCCGAAGGAATCTTCCGCCGGGATAAACGATGTCGCCCCCGAAGTGGGCGTCGGCCACGACTCTCGCGGGCAGCGGCAGGGGCTCTCCCCGATAGCGTTCGGTCCAATCGGAAACAATGCGCAGGAAGGACGCCACACCAGGCCAGATGCCTGCTTGCTCGCAGGCCGCCTGCAGCTCGGCAAAGCCCAGCGCTTGGCTGTCCACCAGCGCCGCCGTGTCCACGATGTCGCATACTCGAAAATAGAAATGGCGGTACATGCGCTGCAATGCGGCCTCGATGATCCGCTCCTCCGGCGCCGGCACCAAGAAGCTGAAGCTGCCGACCTCCCGCGGCACCCGACGGCTGATGAAGCGACGTGCCAGTGCGGTGTGCTCGCCCGTCTGCCCGAGCCGGCGGGCGTGCACTTCCACTGCTTCCGGCAAGCCCGGCACCCTGAAGTTCCATTTGTTGGCCAGACGGTCGCCCCAGCTACGGGATTCAATCTGCGCTCCGAACTTTTCCGTCATTACCGCCGTCACCCGCTGCTCATCGGCGGTGGTGAACAGGTCGAGATCATTGCCCAGATCCGGCCAGTGGTCGAGGGACTTCATGACCGTCACCGGGCAGCCCGCGGCCTCCAGTTCGTTGCAGATGGCGTGCAGCCTCTGCAGCGCATTGTGGATGCGCTCGTGCTCGTCGCTGATGGCGACCGTGGCCCAGCGGCTGAGCTCCGGGTCGCAGGTATTGCAGGTCACCCGCACCAGCGCGCGGATGAGCACATGGTGCGAATCGGCGAGCGCGCGGAATTCCTTGCGCGCCTCGGGATCGAGCCCCGCCACGTAGCGGATCGCCTCTGCCATGTTATCCGGCTTCAGCGTGAGCAGACACAACACGTGCAGAGCCTTTTTATTTTCAATGGAAGCCATGCTGATGATGGTCCTGCGAACGAACTAGGCCGCCAATACTCTAAGATGAGAGCGGCTGGTGGGGGGATGGCAGCACGGATTTGTAATTGTAACTTGTAATTTCACCAAGCCCACTTCACAAATTACCAATTACAAATTACAAATTACCGGCTGATTCCACGAGGACTGCTTGGCTTACAACGACCTCCGTGACTGGATCTCCGCGGTTGATCGAGCCGGCGAGCTGAAACGCATCCGAGCCGAGGTTGACCCCATTCTTGAGATCACCGAGATTACCGACCGCGTTTCCAAATCAAGCTATGGCGGCCGGCCTGGCGGGCCGGCGCTCCTCTTCGAGAACGTCAGGGGATACCCTGGCTGGCAGGTGCTCATCAATCAGTTCGGCTCGGCGCGTCGCATGCAGATGGCGCTGGGGGTGGGCTCGCTGGATGAGATCGCCGCCCGCATCCATCAGTTTCTCGACCTCAAATCGCCCGAAGGACTGCTGGAAAAAATCAGGATGCTGCCCATGCTGGCTGAGATGGGCAGGTTCTTCCCTAAAACCGTGAGCGGCGGCCCCTGCAAAGAAGTCATCCGCCGCGACGGTTTCGACCTGCTGCACATGCCGGTGCTGAAGTGCTGGCCGAAGGATGCCGGACGCTTCATCACCCTGCCCTGCGTGATCACGCGCGATCCCCGCACCGGCAAGCGCAACGTCGGCATGTACCGCATGCAGGTGTACGATGCCCGCACCGCCGGCATGCACTGGCAACGCCAGAAGATCGGGGCCGAGCACTACCGCGAAGCCATGCGCGCCGCCGCTAGTAGCGCAGGTAACGCCGGCGTCTCGCCGGCTGCCGCCGCGGCGTCCTCGCCGCACACGCACTCTGCCGCGGTTGACATCATGGCCCGTTCCGGCGGAGGCGCCATCAATCCGGCCGGCGAGCGCCCGAGTGGCAAGCTGGAGGTCGCCGTCGCCATCGGCACCGAACCCGCGCTGACGTTCGCCGCGGTCATTCCCGCGCCGCCTGACGTCGAGGAGTTCATGATCGCCGGCTTTCTGCGCCAGAAGCCGGTGGAACTGGTCAAGTGCGAAACCGTGGACCTCGAAGTCCCGGCCACCGCGGAGATTATTCTTGAGGGCTACGTCAATTTGGATGAACTCCGCACCGAAGGCCCTTTCGGCGACCACACTGGCTTCTACTCGCTCGAAGACTCGTATCCAGTGTTTCACGTGACCTGTATGACCCACCGCAAAAATCCGATCTATGCCACCACCATCGTCGGCAAGCCGCCCATGGAAGATGCCTGGATGGGCAAGGCCATCGAGCGCATCTTTCTGCCGCTCATGCGTGTAACATTGCCAGAGATCGTGAACGTCAATCTTCCGGTCGAAGCCGTCTTTCACAACCTGATGATCGTTTCCATCCGCAAGTCCTATCCTGGGCACGCCCGCAAGGTCATGAACGGCATCTGGGCCATGGGGCAGGCGATGTTCACCAAGTGCATCGTGGTGGTGGACGAAGACTGTGATGTGCAGGATGTTCGCGAAGTCGTGTTGCGGGTGGCAAACCACATCGATCCCGAGCGCGATATCCAGTTCACCCTCGGCCCGGTGGACTCGCTCGACCACGCCTCCCGCCTGCCGAATTTCGGCTCCAAAATGGGCATTGACGCCACCCGCAAGTGGCCCACCGAAGGCTTCACCC